>NZ_JBHYVB010000002.1:51993-130718 GCF_042750115.1 Streptomyces sp. NPDC059455 | reverse complement strand
GCCCGGGGGGCCCCCCCGGCCGCCCCCCCCCCCCCCCGGCCGCCCGCGCCCGCCCCCCCCCCCCGCCCCCCCCGCCGCTGTGTTCCGCCGCGATGCCGAAGCGCCGCCGTTCGCCCGGAGCGGACGAGGTGGGGCGCATCGATGACACGGTGCTGATCACCTGTTCCTCCTCGCCCGTCTCGATCTCCTCGAGTCGCCGCAGGTCCGCGGCGGACACCAGGGCGACAAGCGGCTTCCCGTGGCGCGTGACGACCACCCTCTCGCCGCCGTACACCACGCGGTTGATCAGCTCCGCGAGCTCTGCACGGGCTTGCGTCACCGGAATCTCGTAAGCCATGCCCCCATCATATCTGGATGTACATCCTGTACATTTTTTACGGAGCCAATGACACCGCGAACGACGACGCCGAGAGGTGACGCGATGGAACGACCGACCGCGCGCTATGTCCTGCCCGAGTTCACCGAGCGCACCAGCTCGGGGACGCACACCATGGACCCGTACTCCAAGCTGCTCTCCGAGCGCATCGTCTTCCTCGGCACCCCGATCGACGACACCGCCGCCAACGATGTGATCGCGCAGCTGATCCATCTCGAGCACGCCGCGCCCGACCAGGACATCTCGCTCTACATCAACTCGCCCGGCGGCTCATTCGGGGCCATGACGGCGGTCTACGACACCATGCGCTTCGTCTCCTGCGACATCGAGACGGTCTGCCTGGGCCAGGCCGCCTCGGCGGCCGCCGTACTGCTGGCCGCCGGCACCCCGGGCAAGCGCCTGGCCCTGCCGGGCGCGCGGATCCTCATCCACCAGGCCGCGTTCAGCGAGCCGGTCGAGGGCACCACCTCGGATCTGGAGATCCAGGCCAATGAGCTGCGGCGCACCCAGCGAATGCTCGAGGAGATGCTGGTGCGGCACACCGGCCGGAGCGCCGAGCGGATCCGGGCCGACATCGACCGCGACAAGATCTTCGACGCCGAGGGCGCGAGGGCCTACGGGCTGGTGGACGAGGTCACCCAGAGCCGTAAGCGGCCGGGCCCGCCGCCGCGGGCGAGGTGAGCGCGGTGCTGCCACCGGAGCTGCCCCCGCTGCCCGCGCTCACCCGCGCGGAGGGAAACGTGATCGACGGCTATCTGGAGGTGGTCGATCTGCTGGGCCGGATCAATCCGGCGCGCGGCCGCGACACCTACGGCAGTCTGCGGGCCGCCCAGGCGCTGGTGGGGAAGGCCACCGCGCTGCGGGACGCGCTGACGCTGATGCATGAGCGCGGGGAGAGCGAGCTGCACACCGAGACCCTGGCCCGGGCGCTGCGGGTGCTGGACGGGGAGCGGCGCGCGGAGCGCGTCACGCTGCCCCCGGCGCTGCGGGCCTGAGGAGGGCTCGTCAGGGGAGCAGGGCGGTCGGAGGGGGCTGTCCACCGTCGCGCGGCCCCGTCACCCGAACGGCGGAGCGGGATTCCGGCGCTCCGGACGGGCTCGGCTTGCGCCCCGCGGCCGCCCCGGGTCCGTTCCACCGCCCGCCCACCACGCCGTAGCACGGCCGTTCGATCAAGGTCATCGCCGTGGGGCGGAGCGGTCGGCACCACCCGAACGGCCCCACCGTGACCACCGTCACATCGCGCCCTCTCGAGTCGGAACCGGCGCCGCCCTGCGTGACCATCCCTGGAGACGACAGGACCCCGCCACCGCACCGGGGCGGGGTCGGCTCACGAAGGGTTTCGTGTGATGTCTGCGCACATACGTATCCCCAGGATGTTCTCCCGAGCGAGCGCCGTCTCCGCCCTCACCGTCGCCGCCGTGGGCGGCACCGTGGCGACGCCGGGCTGTCCACCGGAGGCCGAGGCCGCGACCGTCGCCGCCAAGGCGCTGCGGATCGCGGCGTCCAAGAAGGGCGCACCGTACAAGTACGGCGCGGCGGGGCCGAAGCGCTTCGACTGCTCCGGGCTGACGCTGTACGCCTACAAGCGGGCCGGGAAGCGGCTGCCGCGCACCGCGGCCGCCCAGTACAACCGGACCCGCCATATCAAGGCCGCCTCCCGCAAGGGCGGTGACCTGGTGTTCTTCCACTCCGGCAGCGGGGTCTACCACGTCGGGGTGTACGCGGGCGGCGGCCGCGTCTGGCACGCCCCCAAGACCGGCGAGGTGGTGCGGCTGGAGCGGATCTGGACCAAGAAGGTCTGGTACGGACATGTGCGCTGACCCGCCGTAGCGGCCAGTGGCCGTGGGTAGGTTGACGGGGCCGGGACACCGCCGTGGACCGGCCCCGTCGACCACCGGAGGCATCGCATGGCGTATCTCAACCCGGTCCGACACATCACCTTCGACGCCCGTGATCCCCACGCCCTCGCGCGGTTCTGGTCCGGGCTGACCGGCTACCCCCTGGAGGACTCCGATCCGGACGGCGAATGGGCGCTGATCGGCCCGGGGCAACCAGGGGTGCCGGGGCTGCTGTTCCTGCGGGTCCCGGACGCCAAGACCGTCAAGAACCGCGTGCACCTGGACATCCAGCCGCCGTCGGGCACCCGGGACGCCGAGGTGGAGCGGCTGACCGGGCTCGGCGCGCGCGTGGTGGACGACCGGCGCACGGAGGACGGGCTGGGGTGGGTGGTGATGTCCGATACCGAGGGCAATGAGTTCTGCGTGGAGCGCGGCGCCGTCGAGCGCGGTGTGGTGCCGGCATGAGCGAGCCCTTCCAGGCGGACCGGACCTACGACCAGGTGTATCTGCTCTTCGTCGACACCTCCGGATATTCGACGATCGTCCGCTCGAACCCCAGGGACCGGGCCGCCCACGCCTTCGATCTGCTGCGCGAGCGGATGCGCGCGCGGATCGAGCAGTTCTCGGCCCAGCACCGCTGTGCCCGCGGCGACTTATGGAGCTGGCGTGGCGACGGGGGCTTCTTCGCGGTGCACGACGACCGCGAGAGCGTCGCCCGCGATGTCGCGCTGGAGGCGGCCCGCACCTTTCTCACCCTCGATCTCCGCCATCTGCGGGACGAGTTCGCCCAGGCGGGGGTGGACGGCGAGCTGCATGTGCGGATGGCGCTGCACAAGGGGGCGATACGGCACACCGGCGAGGGCCGGACCGGCACCATCCACTCCCCCGACATCAATCTGGCCGCGCATCTGGAGAAGGCGACTCCGCCGGACTGCCTGGCGGTCTCGGAGGATGTGTACCGCACCGCGGGGCCGTACGCGGAGCTGTTCGCCCATGTGGGAAGCCATGAGGGCAAGGACGTCTATCTGATGGCGGGCGACGGCGGCCCGGACGGGGCGGCCAAGGCGTGGCTGGCGGGCCGGGGGCTGGCGGACGGCGCCCCGGTGCACGCGTATCCGGAGCGGCCGAGCCCCCAGGAGAAGGCGCGGCTGCTGGACGCGGCGGCCGAGGAGGTCCTGGACATGGGGACGGCGCTGCGCACCACCTCCGGCCGGCTGGTCACCACCGAGCGCCCGGCCCGTTTCCGCGACGCGGTCCTCGGGCTGCTGCGCCGGGGCGGCACCTACCACTGCTATCTGCTGGATCCGTCCTCGGACGCGGCGGCCACGCTCTCCCGCCAGTACCAGGAGGACATGACGCGGAAGATCAAGGATTCGCTGGAGCGGTTCGGCCGTTTCAAGGAGCGCTACGGGGCGGAGGCCGACGGCCTGCGGGTCTATCAGACGGAGGAGTTCCCCGGCTTCTCGGCGCTCACCATCGATCTGCGCGGGCCGAGCGGGCTGATCCTGTACTCCTCGTATCTGATGGGCACGAGCCGGTACGGGGTGATCGAGCGCGGCGACATGCCGCACTATCTGATCGGCCCGGCCGCCGGGCGGGTCCACACCCGGATCCGCCAGCTGGCCGAGGCGCGGGCCTCGGAGGAGCAGGCCCAGCGCGTGCTCTGAGCGGTTCGGGGCGGTCCGGCCGGGCTCAGCGGACCGGGACGGTCCACGGCAGGGCGATCCAGACGGTCTTGCCGCCGTCCGCGGTCGGGGTGACGAACACCTCGCCGCCCGACTCCGCGGCCAGACAGCGGACGATGACCATCCCGCGCCCGCTGTCCTGCTGGGTGGCCAGCGGCAGCCACCTGGGCCACTTCGGATGGCTGTCGGTGACCCCGATCTCCAGCCGCTGCTCGCGGTCGAGCCGTAGGTCCACGGTGAAGGTGGGCGACTGGCCCACGGTGTGCTCCACGGCGTTGGTGGCGAGCTCGGAGACGATCAGCCGCACGGTGTCGGCGGCCTCCGCTCCCGCCCCGAGCCCCCATTCGGCGAGCACGTCCGTGACATAGGCGCGTGCCGCGGGAACCGACGTCGGTGCGCTCGGCAGAGTGACGGATGCTTCCTGATGGTCTGCCATGACGGCCTGTCCCTTTCCGGCCGGGGCGCGGCTGCGGACGCGTTTCGAGGGTGGTACTGCGAAGCCGGTGAAGTCGTGGGCTGCCCCGACGGCTCTACGCGTCAGACTGCCACCAATGGCCGCTGTAACGGGGGCGATCCACCGAGTTATGCATATATCTGTCGCCCAAAGCGGTGAACTCTGCTACGGAAGACCGGATTTGGAAGGCACACTGGGCCACTGGTGCGACACGCGCTGCGGGTGACGCGCCAAAAGGAAAGCGGGAGGGAGAACTGATGCGATACGGCCCGGCGGTGCGTCGCCGCAAGCTCGGTGCGGAACTGCGTCGCCAGCGCGATCTGGCCGGGCTCACCAGTGGTGAGGTCGCCAACCAGCTGGGCTGGCACCAGTCGAAGGTGAGCCGGATCGAGACCGGGCGGAGCGGCGCCAAGCCCTCGGATGTGGCGCGGCTGCTGGAGGTCTACCAGGTCGCCGACCCGGAGCTGCGCGCCCTGCTGGAGGCGCTGTGCCGCGGGGGTGCCTCGGATCCGGAGGGGTCGCGGCGCGGCTGGTGGTACGCGTACCGCGATCTGCTGCCGCCCGCCTACCGGGATTTCATCAGCCTGGAGGCGGAGGCGTCGGACGCGTACACCCTGGAGACCACGGTGGTGCCGGGTCTGCTGCAGACCCCGGACTACGCCCGGGCGGTGACCCTCGCGGCGCTCCCGGATCTGCCGGGGCCGCAGGTGGACTCGCTGGTGGAGGTGCGGATCGCGCGCCAGTCCGTGCTGCACGGCGAGCGGCCGCTGCGGCTGCACGCAGTGCTCGACGAGGCGGCGCTGCGGCGTGAGGTGGGCGGGCCCGGAGTGATGACGGCGCAATTGCGCCATCTGGCCGAACTCTGCGCATTGCCTCAGGTGCAGCTTCAGGTGCTGCCATTCTCTATCGGAATGCCCATTGGTATGACAGGTCCTTTCATTATTTTCTCTTTTCCGCACATTAGTGACCTGGACGTAGTAGTTCTCGACCACTTGACGAGTAGCCTCTATCTGGAGCGGAAAGAAGACCTCCGGGCGTACAGCGCCGCGTTCGAAGTACTGCGCGCTCACGCTCTGACACCTGAGGAATCGTTGTCCTTCATCAACAAAATCGGGGGCGGCGCCTGAGGGGGCACCATGTCCAAAATGTCCGCCAACTCCGTCGACTGGCTGCGCAGCAGCTACAGCGTCGGAATGAACAACTGCGTCGAGACGGCCCTGCTGGGGCCCGACCGGCTCGGCGTGCGCGATTCGAAGAACACGGCGGGCCCCGTTCTGCTGTTCACCCCGTCGACCTGGGTCTCCTTCCTCGAGGGACTCAAGGGCGACGGCCCCGGCTCCGGCACCTCGCGTGAGGCCGGAACCGGAAGCTGATCCGTCAGTGAAGTACCTCTTCCGGTGAAGTACCTCTCCCCCGGTGAGCGGCTGATCCGCTCACCCTCCCGTCAGTGAGCCATCAGGCGGTCGGCGCGGTCCTCACGATCACGTCGACCGCCGCTTCGACCTGCTCCTCCGTCAGATCCGCGCGCGCGGTCAGCCGCAGCCGGGAGACGCCGTCCGGGACGGACGGCGGGCGGAAGCACCCCACCATCAGCCCGGCCGCGCGGCAGTCCGCGGCCCAGCGCACCGCCCCCTCCGGCGACGGGGCCCGCACCGACACCACCGACGCGTCCGGCCGCACCGCGGCCAGCCCGGCGGCGGTCAGCCGCCCGTACAGCCCCATGGCGACCGTACGGACGCGGGCGGCGCGCTCCGGCTCCCGGCGCAGCAGCCGCAGGCTGGCCAGGGCGGCGCCCACGGCCGCCGGGTTGAGCCCGGTGTCGAAGATGAACGTCCGCGCGGAGTTCACCAGATGCTCGATGACCCGGGCGGGCCCCAGCACCGCCCCGCCCTGGCTGCCCAGCGACTTGGAGAGGGTGGCCGTGACCACCACGTCCGGCGCGCCCGCGAGCCCGGCCTCGTGCACCGCGCCGCGCCCGCCCTCGCCGAGCACCCCCAGGCCATGCGCCTCGTCCACCACCAGCGCCGCGCCGTACCGCCGGGAGGCACCGGCGAGGGCGGCCAGCGGGGCGGCGTCGCCATCGACGGAGAAGACCGCGTCGCTGACGACGAGGGCGCGCCGCCGTGCCTCCCCCGCCGTCGCCTCCCCCTCGTCCGCCTCGGCCGCGCCCAGCGCCTTGCGCACGGCGTCCGGGTCGGCGTGCGGGACGACGCCGATCTCGGCGCGCGAGAGCCGGCAGCCGTCGATGAGCGAGGCGTGGTTGTCGGCGTCGGAGACGACCAGGGCGTCCCGGCCACTCAGCGCGGAGACGGCGGCCAGATTGGCCGCGTAACCGGAGGAGAACACCAGGGCCGCCTCGAATCCGCAGAACTCGGCGAGTTCCCGCTCCAGCGTGGTGTGCAGCTCGGTGGAGCCGGTGACCAGGCGCGAGCCGGTCGACCCCGCGCCCCAGCGGTGCGCCGCCGCGGCCGCGGCGGCCGTCACCTCCGGGTGCCGGGCCAGCCCCAGATAGTCATTGCTCGCCAGATCGAGCAGCGGGGAGTCGGCGGGGCGGGGGCTGAGCCGACGCACCAGCCCCGCCCGGTCGCGCCGCTCCCGCTGTGCGTCGATCCATGCGAACGCGTCGTCGCGGTCCTGGGGCATCGGCTGCCTCGCCTTCCGTGGCCTCGTCTCGGGCACCGACTGTCGGGTCCGGATAGAACGTAGCCTCGTCCATGCCCGGTCATGGTGTGGCAATACACACACCCCGATCAGCGCGTCTTGTACGGTCTCTCCTTGGCCGCGGGCGGTGGGGTAGGAAAGGATCGTCGCCATGGACCTGCTGAACACGCTGGTGGAGAAGGGGCTGCGGCGCGAGACGCCCACCCGCGAAGAGGCGCTCGCCGTCCTGGCGACCTCCGATGACGAGCTGCTCGATGTGGTGGCCGCGGCGGGCAAGGTGCGCCGCGCCTGGTTCGGGCGGCGGGTGAAGCTCAACTATCTGGTGAACCTCAAGTCGGGGCTGTGCCCCGAGGACTGTTCGTACTGCTCACAACGGCTGGGCTCGAAGTCCGGAATCCTCAAGTACACCTGGCTCAAGCCGGAGCAGGCGGCCGCCGCGGCGGGCGCCGGGGTCGCGGGCGGCGCCAAGCGGGTGTGCCTGGTCGCCAGCGGACGCGGCCCGACCGACCGCGATGTGGACCGGGTCTCCCAGACCATCGCCGCCATCAAGGAGGAGCACCAGGACGTCGAGATCTGCGCCTGTCTGGGGCTGCTGTCCGACGGCCAGGCGGAGCGGCTGAAGGACGCGGGGGCGAACGCGTACAACCACAACCTCAACACCTCCGAGGCGACGTACGGCGACATCACCACCACCCACACCTACGCCGACCGGGTCTCGACCGTGCAGCAGGCCCAGGCGGCGGGGATGTCCGCCTGCTCCGGGCTGATCGCGGGCATGGGCGAGTCGGACGAGGACCTGGTGGACGTGGTCTTCTCGCTGCGCGAGCTGGACCCGGACTCGGTGCCGGTCAACTTCCTCATCCCGATCGAGGGCACCCCGCTGGCCGGGGACTGGAACCTCACCCCGCAGCGCTGTCTGCGGATCCTGGCCATGGTGCGGTTCGTCTGCCCGGACGTCGAGGTGCGGCTCGCGGGCGGCCGTGAGATCCATCTGCGGACGCTGCAGCCGCTGGCCCTGAACCTGGCGAACTCGATCTTCCTCGGCGACTATCTGACCACCGAGGGCCAGTCGGGCAAGGACGACCTCGCGATGATCGCCGACGCGGGCTTCGAGGTGGAGGGCACCGACACGACGACGCTGCCCGCGCACCGGGCGGACGCGCTCGCCGCCGCCGGCTGCGGCGGCCACGGCGGTGAGGGCGGCGGCTGCGGCCCGTGCGGTGACGCGGCGCCGGTCGACGCCGTACCCGCCGACGCCGTACCGGCCCAGGCTGCGGCCGGTGCGACGGTCTCCGCCCCCGCGGGCACGCAGGAGTCCCACGCCGGCCTGGTCGCGGTGCGCCGCCGCGGCGCGGGCACGGATCTGCCGCCCAATGCCTGAGCCGCTGACCCCGGCCGAGCTGCGGGAGCTGGACCGGCAGCACGTCTGGCATCCGTACGGTCCGATGCCCGGCCGCCAGGACCCGCTGGTCGTGGAGTCCGCGGCCGGGGTCCGACTGCGGCTGGCCGAGCCGGTGGAGGGCGTCCGCGAGCTGGTGGACGGGATGTCGTCGTGGTGGTCCGCCATCCACGGCTACAACCACCCGGCGCTCAACGACGCCGCGCGCGGTCAGCTGGACCGGATGAGCCATGTGATGTTCGGCGGGCTCACCCATGAGCCCGCCGTCCGGCTGGCCACCCGGCTGGTGGAGATCACGCCCGAGCCGCTCCAGCACGTCTTCCTCGCCGACTCCGGTTCGGTGTCGGTCGAGGTCGCGGTGAAGATGTGCCTCCAGTACTGGCGCTCGCTCGGCCGCCCCGCCAAGCGGCGGCTGCTGACCTGGCGCGGCGGCTACCACGGTGACACCTGGCAGCCGATGGCGGTGTGCGACCCGGAGGGCGGCATGCACCGGCTGTGGTCCGGTGTGCTGCCCGAGCAGATCTTCGCGGACGCGCCGCCGCCCGGCTTCGACGCGGACCCCGACCCGGCGTACGAGCGCCACGTCCGTGAGCTGGTGGCCCGTCACGCCCATGAGCTGGCCGCGGTGATCGTGGAGCCGGTGGTGCAGGGCGCGGGCGGGATGCGCTTCCACTCCCCCACGCTGCTGCGGGTGCTGCGCGAGGCGTGCGACGAGCACGACGTACTGCTGGTGTTCGACGAGATCGCCACGGGCTTCGGCCGCTCGGGCGCGCTCTTCGCGGCCGAGCACGCGGGGGTGTGCCCCGATGTGATGAGTCTGGGCAAGGCGCTGACCGGGGGTTATCTGACCCTCGCCGCCACGCTGTGCACCCCGCGGGTGGCGGAGGGCATCTCGCGCGGCGAGGTGCCGGTGCTCGCCCACGGCCCGACCTTCATGGGCAATCCGCTGGCCACGGCCGTGGCCTGCGCATCGATCGATCTGCTGCTGTCCTACGACTGGCGGCAGGAGGTCAAGCGGATCGAGACCGGGCTGCGGGACGGTCTCGCGGAGGCCGCCGCCGTGCCGGGCGTCCGGGACGTACGGGTGCTCGGCGCGATCGGCGTCGTCCAGCTGGACCGTCCGATGGACGACGCGGCGATGGCGGCGGCGACGCGGGCCGCGGTGCGCGAGGGCGTATGGCTGCGCCCGTTCCGCGATCTGCTGTACACCATGCCGCCGTACATCACCGGGGACCACGATCTGGCCCGGATCTGCGCGGCGGTCCGGGCGGCCGCCGCCGCGGCCGTCTGACCCGCCCGCCCCGCTCGCGGTCGGCTCTCCGCAGGGAAAGGAGACCGACCGCAGGCCGGGGCACGCGTGGGCAGCCCGGGGCATGTCCCGGGGGCACGAACAAAAGCGAAAGGCAACGGAAACAAAGATGACAGTCCTGGTCGTCACCGGTACGGGCACCGAGATCGGAAAGACCGTCAGCACGGCGGCCGTCGCCGCCACGGCCCTCGCGCGCGGCCGCTCGGTGGCGGTGCTCAAACCCGCCCAGACCGGTGTCGCGGAGGGCGAGCCGGGTGACGCCGCGGAGGTGGGCCGGCTCGCCGGGGCGGTGACCCTGCTCGAACTCGCCCGCTACCCCGAGCCGCTGGCCCCCGCCACCGCCGCCCGCCGCGCCGGACGGCCTCCGGTGCGGCCGCACGAGGTGGCGGAGGCGGCCGAGAAGCTGGCCACCGAGCACGATCTGGTGCTGATCGAGGGCGCGGGCGGGCTGCTCGTACGGTTCGACGAGACGGGGGCGACGCTCGCCGACGCGGCCCGGCTGCTCGGCGCGCCCGTTCTCGTCGTCGCCCACGCGGGCCTCGGCACCCTCAACGCGACCACCCTGACCACCGAGGCACTGCGCGCCCGCGGGCTGGAGTGCCCCGGCGTCGTCATCGGCAGCTGGCCCGCCGCCGCGGATCTCGCCTCCCGCTGCAATGTGGCCGATCTGCCGGAGTCCTCCGGCGTCCCGCTGCTGGGCGCCATCCCCCAGGGCGCCCCCGCCCTGCCAACCGCCGAATTCCGCGCCCAGGCACCCGGTTGGCTCGCGCCCCGGCTGGACGGCACCTGGGACGCGACGCGGCTCGCCGCGTAGCGACACCCCCCGCCTGGGCAGAATCCCGGTACCGGTCATCGTCCATCCCAGGGACACCCGGGACAAACCGTCCGTACCTTGGACAAGGGGGAGCTCCCATGCCCGTAGGCCGTCGCACACCCCCGCGTGACGCCGTCCACCACCCGCTCTTCGCCCGCGCCTACGCCAGACTGAGCCCACTGGCCGACGACCGGGCCGGGCTGGGTGAGCTGCGCGGCGAGCTGCTGGCCGGGCTCTCCGGCCGGGTCATCGAGATCGGCGCGGGCAACGGACTGAACTTCCCGCACTACCCCGAGACCGTCTCCGAGGTCGTCGCCATCGAACCCGAGCGCCATCTGCGGCGGCTGGCCACCCGGGCGGGGCTGCGCGCCGGGGTGCCGGTGGACGTGGTGCCGGGCGTCGCCGAGGCGCTGCCGGTCAAGAGCGAGGGGTTCGACGCGGCGGTGGCCTGTCTGGTGCTGTGTTCGGTGCGCGATGTGCGGCGCGCGCTCGCCGAGCTGCTGCGGGTGCTGCGGCCCGGCGGTGAGCTGCGCTTCCTCGAGCACGGCCGCGCCGAGGGGCAGGTCCTGGCGACGACCCAGCGGGCGCTGGACCGCACGGTGTGGCCGCTGATGTTCGGCGGCTGCCATACGGCGCGCGAGGTGCGGTCGGAGATCGCGGCCGCGGGCTTCGAACCGCTCGACCACCGCCGGCTGCGCATCCCGGACCGGGGCCCGACGCTGCCGACGTCCCCGTGCGTGCTCGGCGCCGCCCGCCGCCCATCGGCGCCTTCCGGTCCCTGATCGCCGTCCCGTCGGCGTTCGCATTCCCGTACGCCCGCGTCCGCAGGCGCGCGTACCGGCGGCCGGGTCCCTACCATCGAGGGCACGACGTTCCGATACGGGGAGGCATCGTGTCCACACCGGCGGCAACGAAAACGGACGGGTACGCGGACGGCGGCGCCCATGCGGCGGCCCGGGCCCGGTCCTTGACCAAGGCGTACGGCAGCGGCGAGACGGCCGTGCTCGCGCTGGACGCGGTGGACGTGGAGATCGAACGGGGCAGGTTCACCGCGGTGATGGGCCCGTCCGGCTCCGGGAAGTCCACCCTGATGCACTGTCTGGCGGGTCTCGACACGGTCTCGTCGGGCCGGGCCTGGCTGGGCGACACCGAGATCACCGGCCTGGGCGACAAGGAGCTGACCCAGCTCCGCCGCGACCGGATCGGCTTTATGTTCCAGTCGTTCAATCTGCTGCCCACGCTCAACGCGGCCGAGAACATCACCCTGCCCATGGACATCGCGGGCCACAAGCCCGACCAGGAGTGGGTGGACCGGGTCATCGACACCCTCGGGCTGCGGGACCGGCTGCGGCACCGGCCCGCCCAGCTGTCCGGCGGGCAGCAGCAGCGGGTGGCGTGCGCGCGGGCGCTCGCCTCCCGCCCCGAGCTGATCTTCGCGGATGAGCCCACCGGCAACCTGGACTCACGGGCGGGCCTGGAGGTGCTGCGCTTCCTGCGGGAGGCCGTGGACGAACTGGGGCAGACGGTCGTCATGGTCACCCACGACCCGACCGCCGCCGCCCACTCCGATCTGGTGCTCTTCCTCGCCGACGGCCGGATCGTGGACCGGATGGAACGGCCCACGGCCGAGGCGGTGCTGGAACGGATGCACATCTTCGCGGCCGCCACCGCGCCGCCCGGGGCCGCCCCGGAGCCCGATCCGCTCAACTGATCCCCGGGCCCAGGGCCCGATCGGCCGGGCCGCCGAATAAGGGTGAGCCGCCCCGAGCGGAGCCGATCTCGGATACGTTCACGGTATCCGCGATCAAGGAGGGCTCATGGCAAGGCCGTTCCGTTTCGGAGTCAATCTGCTCACCCTTGAATCGGCCGAGGCATGGCGGGGGAAGTGCCGCCACGCCGAGCAACTCGGCTATGACGTACTGCTGGCCCCCGACCACCTCGGCAACCCCGCCCCGTTCCCGGCACTGGCCACCGCCGCCGAGGCGACCGAGCGCCCGCGGCTGGGCACCTTCGTGCTCAACGCCGGCTTCTGGAACCCCGCGCTGCTCGCCAGGGAGGTGGCCACCTGCGACGCGCTCACCGACGGCCGGCTGGAGCTCGGCCTGGGCGCCGGCTATGTCAAGGCCGAGCACGACAGCGCCGGGCTGCCGTTCGGTTCGCCACGGGAGCGGGTGGACCATCTGGTGCACACCGTGGCCGAGTTGGAGCGGCTGCTGACCGATTCCGAGCACCGGCCGCGGTCCACCCAGTCCCCGCGCCCGCCGCTGCTGCTCGGCGGCAACGGCGACCGGCTGCTGCGGCTGGCCGCGCGCCACGCGGACATCACGGCCTTCACCGGCGCGGTGCAGCCCGCCGGCAAGCCCCAGGGCACCCTCCAGCTGATCAGTCCCGAGGCGCTGGAGGGCCGGGTCGCCGCCTTCCGCCGCTTCGCCGCCGAAGCGGGGAGGACCAAGGGGACCGACGAGAGCGATGACGCCATCGAGCTGAACTACCTCATCCAGATGGTCGGCCCCACCGACGACCGGCGCGCCAAGGCGCGTGAGCTGGCCCCGTACGCACCGGACCTCACCGAGGACCAGTTGCTGGAGCACCCGGCGCTGCTGCTGGGCGACGCCAAGGAGATGGCGGAGCAGCTGCGGGCCCACCGCGAGCGGTTCGGCTTCTCGTACTTCGCCGTGCTGGAGCACAACATGGAGGCGTTCGCCCTGGTGATCGAGGAGCTGCACGGCAGCTGACCCGGCGGAATCCCGTCGACGCCGCGGTCCGCCCGATGGTGGGATACGGACATGAACGATCTCCGGATACGGGCCGCGGCCCCCGCCGACCTCGACACCGTGCTCGCCTTCTGGAAGGAGGCGGCGGAGGGCACCAGCATCAGCGACGACCGGGACGGGGTGGCCCGGCTGCTCGACCGCGACCCGGAGTCGCTGCTGCTGGCCGAGCGGGACGGTGAGCTCGCCGGAACCGTGATCGCCGGTTTCGACGGCTGGCGCTGCCATCTGTACCGGCTGGCCGTCCACCCCGGGCACCGCCGCCGCGGCGTGGCGACGGCCCTGCTGGCGGCGGCCGAGGAGCGGTTCGCGGCCCTGGGCGGACGGCGCGGGGACGCGATGGTGCTCAACGGGAACGACCTCGCCCACCACGCGTGGAGCGCGGCCGGCTATGCGCCGCAGCCGCAGTGGAGCCGCTGGGTCAAGCCGCTGCGCCCCTGACCCCGGCGGCCCTCCCGGGCGCGGCGCCGCCGTGCGGGGCCTTCAGGGCCTGTCTGGAGTTGTGATCTGGGCTCGCGGGGCGTGGCACGCTCCCCCAGCTACCGCTGGGAGGTACCCCCTCTCGCGGCGTTGCCGAAACACCCTAGTAGCTCCGCTACGAGGGCCTTCCGGCGCCTTGCGATCGCACGCACCACGCCCCGCTCCCTGATCCAGATCACAACCCCAGACAGCCCCTAGCATGGGACAGAGGTGAACCGATGACCGAAGTCCTCCTCCTGGCCGTGGCGCTCCTCCTGGCGGTGGCCTGTGGCGCCTTCGTCGCGGCGGAGTTCTCGCTGACCACGGTCGAGCGCAGCGAGCTGGAACGCGCGGCCGGGCGCCGGGAGCGCGGCGCGGCCGGGGCGCTGAAGGCCGTGCGGAGCCTCACCTACCAGCTCTCCGGCGCGCAGCTCGGCATCACCGTGACCAATCTGGTCGTCGGCATGCTGGCCGAGCCGTCCGTCGCGGCCCTGCTGGCCGGGCCGCTCACCGCGATCGGTGTGCCCCCGTCGGCCGTCCACTCGACCGCGCTGGTGCTCGGCACCTTCCTGTCGACCGTCGTGCTGATGGTCGTCGGCGAGCTGGTGCCCAAGAACTGGGCGATCTCCCGGCCGCTGCCGGTCGCCAAGGCCGTGGCCACTCCGCAGCGCGTCTTCAGCTCCGTCTTCCGTCCGCTGATCAGCCATCTCAACAACACCGCCAACCGCACCGTGCGCCGGATGGGCCTGGAGCCCGCCGAGGAGCTGGCCTCCGCGCGCGGTCCGCAGGAGCTGATCGCCCTCGCCCGGCACTCGGCCAAGGAGGGCGCGCTGGAGAAGGGCACCGCCGAGCTGTTCGTCCGCACCCTCAACCTCGCCGGGCTCACCGCGGAGAACGTGATGACCCCCAGGGTGCGGGTGGTGGCGCTGGACGTACGGGCCACCGCCGAGGACGTGGCCAACGCGACCCGCGCCACCGGGCTGTCCCGCTTCCCCGTCTACCGGGGCAGCCTGGACACCGTCGCCGGTCTCGTCCACATCAAGGACGTGCTGGCGGTCCCCGCCGAGGAGCGGCCCCGCCGCCCGGTGTCGGAGGTGATGCGCGACGCGGTGTTCGTCCCGGAGACGCTCACCGTGGACCGGCTGCTGGACCGGCTCTCGGCTCAGCGCAGCATGGCCGTGGTGATCGACGAGTACGGCGGTACGGCCGGGGTCGTCACCCTGGAGGACATCGTCGAGGAGGTGGTCGGCGAGGTCCGCGACGAGCACGATCCGCATGAGACCGCCCAGCTGATCCCGATGGGCCGGGACCCCGAGGGCCATACGCTGTATGACGCGGACGGCGCGGCCCGCGTCGACCAGCTGGAGCGCATCGGGCTGCGGGTGCCCCCGGGCCCGTACGAGACGCTGGCCGGGCTGATCGCCACCGAGCTGGGCCGGATCCCGGCCGTCGGCGACACCGTCGAGCCGGCGGACTGGTCGGCGGAGGTGCGGAAGGTGACGAGCCACCGGGCGGCCCGGGTCCGGCTGCGGGCGCCGCTGCGCGGCGCCGGGGGCGACGGGGCCGGCGGAGTGCACGGGGCGGAGGGGGCGACGGGCCGATGACCGTTCTCCAACTGCTGATCGGCCTGTTGACGCTGGTCCTCAACGCCTTCTTCGTGGGCGCGGAGTTCGCCCTGATCTCGGTGCGCCGCAGCCAGATCGACCCGCATGCCCAGCAGGGCGACCGGCGGGCGCGGGCCGTGCTGTGGGGCCTGGAGCACCTGTCCGCGCTGCTGGCCGCCGCCCAGCTCGGGATCACCCTGTGCACGCTGGTGCTGGGCGCCGTGGCGGAACCGGCCATCGCGCATCTGCTGGAGCCCCTGTTCCATGTGGTGGGCCTGCCGCTGGGTCTGGTGCACCCGATCTCGTTCGTGATCGCGCTGACCCTGGCCACGTATCTGCACATGCTGTTCGGCGAGATGGTGCCGAAGAACGTGGCGCTGGCCGAGCCGGTGCGCACCGTGCTGCTGCTCGGCCCGCCCCTGGTCGCCCTCGCCCGCGCCCTGCGCCCGGTGATCTTCGGGGTGAACGCCCTGGCGAACGGGGTGCTGAAGCTGTTGCGCGTGGAGCCCAAGGGCGAGGTCGCGGCGTCCTTCTCCGATGATGAGCTGGCCCGGATGGTCTCGGACTCCAGCGAGGCCGGGCTGCTGGACGACCGCGCCACCGAGCGGCTGCGGGACGTGCTGGAGCTGGGCCGGCGACGGGTGCGGGACGTGGTGCTGCCCATGGAGCGGGTGGTCAGGGCGCGGCTCGGGGTGACCCCCGATGAGCTGGAGCGGCTGTCGGCGCGGACCGGCTTCTCACGGTTCCCGGTGGTGGACGACTCCGGGCGGATCCTGGGCTATCTGCATGTGAAGGACGCGCTGGACGCCCGGCCCCGGGATGTGCCGTTCCGCCCCGATCAGCTGCGCCCCATCCCCCGGGTGCGGTCGCTCACGCCGCTGGACGACGTGCTCACCGCGATGCGCGACAGCCGCACCCATCTCGCGGCGGTCATCGCCGCGGACGGACGGCTGGAGGGGCTGGTGACCATGGAGGACGTACTGCGCGAACTCGTCGCCTGAGCGCTGCTGCCCGCCCGTGTCCGGTCATTCCTCGGGCTGTCTGGACTCATGGGCGATGATGCACGCCTGCCAGTGGGCCAGCGCCTCCTCCCGGCCGCCGCCACCCTCCTCGGCCACCGCCACCAGCGCATGGGCGGCCATCGCGGCGAGCCGCACCGCGACCCGGCACACATCGCGCGTATCGAGCGGCTCCAGGAGGGCGGCGGCGCCCTCCCCGTCGTCGGCGAGCGCGGCGGCGACGATGGCCATGGTCGTACGGTCACATTCGAAGGCATCCACGCCGACCAGACTGCCCCGCCGCGCGGCGCCGGGAACCCCGGGCGGTCCAACCGGTCCAACCGCGGCCCCGGCCGGACGGCCGCGCGAGGCTCAGCGGCGGGGGCCGGAACCAGGGCCGGGACCGGGGCCGGGCCGGGTGCCCATCGGGTCGTAGCGGAAGATCACGTACTCGACCCGTCCGATGACCTTGGTGCGGTTCGTCCGCCGGTAAAGCTCGGGTGGCCGGAAGATGTTGTCGTCGTAGATGTCCGCGCCGGGCTCCACATTCCAGCTGGCGGTCGTCCCGTTCCGCGCTCCGCCCTCGAAGTAGATGTGGGTCATCGCCATGCGGCTCATCATGCTCGCGCTCGGCGGTCCACGCAGCCCACGTACCGGGATAAGATCGCCCGAGCCATGCAGACGAACATCACCTACAGCAGCTTTGTCGCCGTCGGCGACTCCTTCACCGAGGGCATGTCGGACGCGCTTCCCGACGGCACCTACCGAGGCTGGGCGGATCTGCTCGCCGGGCGGCTCGCGGCCCGCGGCCCCGGGTTCCGCTACGCCAACCTCGCCGTACGCGGCAAGCTCATCGGGCAGATCGTCGAGGAGCAGACCGGCCCGGCGGCGGCCATGGGCGCCGACCTGGTGACCCTGGTCGGCGGGCTGAACGATGTGCTGCGGCCGAAATGCGATGTGGGCCAGGTGTGCGGACTGCTGGAGGAGGCCGTCGAGCGGCTGGCGCCCAGCTGCAAACGGCTGGTGCTGATGCGCAGCCCGGGGCGGCGCGGACCGGTGCTGGAGCGGTTCCTGCCCCGGATGGAGCGGCTGTTCGCGTTCATCGACGAGCTCGGCGAACGGCATGACGCGACCGTCGTGGACCTGTACGCCTCCGAGGCGGTCGGGGACCCCCGGATGTGGCACGAGGACCGGCTGCACCTGAACGCCGAGGGGCACCGGCGGGTCGCCGAGGCCGTATGGCAGGCGCTGGGCCATGAACCGCAGGAGGACTGGAACGCGCCCCTGCCACCCGCGGTGCCCGCCGGGTGGCTGGCCCGCCGCACCTCGGATGTGCGGTTCGCCCGCCAGCACCTCGGGCCGTGGATCGGCAGGCGGCTGACCGGCCGCTCCTCGGGCGACGGGCGCGCTCCCAAGCGCGCCGAGTTGCTGCCGTACGAGGGCTGATCCGTCAGGCCGGCTTCCCCGCCCTTCGGCTAGGGTCCTTCTGACGGATCTCCGTGGAGGAAGGAGCGGTGTCCGGTGCGTGCTCTCGGCGTGCCGCGGGGAAGCCCTCGTAGCGGAGCTACTTGGAGTTTCGCGCGGTGCGCCGAGAGTGCGTGCAGGGCGCCGCGACGCCGCGGAGATCCGTCAGAAGGACCCTAGGTCCGTCGGCCACCGGTCTGGCCTGCGAGGACGGCCAGTAGACTCTGTGCACTGTTCTACCTTCATGACCATCTGTGCAGGTCAGAGGCCACGAATTGCGGTCCGTGAGAGATCGTTTCTCACAGACGCCCCTATAACGGGGGGATGCTGGATACCGTCCTGACCAGGTTGAAGACCTCGCGGGCGGCATATCGCTTCAGGCATCGGATGATCTCACGTCGGGTCTTGCCCTCCTGGGTGCGGCGTTCGTAGTACGCCTGGGTGCGCGGGTCATGGCGCAGCCGGGTGAACACGATACGGTGCAGAGCGGCGTTGGCCTGCCGGTCGCCGCCCTGGTTGAGCCGGCGCGAGTTCCGACGGCCCGAGGAGTACTCGACGGGACTGACTCCGCACAGAGCGGCGAAGGACGCCTCGGAGTTCAGCCGCTCGGGATTGTCTCCCATCGTGATCAGCAAGGTGACGGCGCTGTCCGGGCCGATGCCCACCGGCGTGAGCAGCTGCGGGGCGTGGCGTTCGACGAGCCGGGTCAGGCGCTGATTGAGCTCATCGATCTGCCCGGTGAGCTGCTCGATGCGCTGGGCGAGCAGGCTCAGGGTGATGCGGGTGGCCTGGGCCACGGCGTCCTCATCGCCCCCGCCGTCTTCGCCGTCGCGCGGGCTGAGGCGCGCGCAGGTGCGGAACAGCTCACGGTTGCCCAGGCCAGAGAGTCGTTCCCGTAGGGCCGGGTCGGCTATGACCAGGACGGCCTTGAGCTGGTTGATCGCCTGGGTGCGAGCCTTGACCGCCGAGTCCTTCGCGAGTTTGAACATCCGGGCGCTGTGCACCGGACCGTCGCCGGATTTTGCCCGGGCTCGGGCGCGACCGCTGAGCACGGCCCGCGCAGCAGCCTGCGCATCGAGCGGGTCCGACTTCCCGTGCAGACGGCGGGCTGTGCGGTCGGGCCGGTTCACGTCGTACACCTGGACGTGCTGAGCAAGCAGGTAGCGGGACAGGCCCGCTCCAAAGGTGCCGGTGCCCTCCACTCCGGCCCGGCGCACCGTCCCCAGCCTGCGGGCCCAGACGAGCAGCCGACGGTAGCCGTCCGCCGTGGCCGGAAAGGACTCGGTGCCCAGAACCTTCCCCAGCGGGGAGACCACGGCGGCGACATGAACCTCGCCGTGCGTGTCCACGCCGAGGACGACCTCGCCCGGAACGGGGGGATCCGTGCTGGAGGAGGTGCTGCGCTGTCTGGTCGTCATGGTGGTTCGCCTCCCACGTTGTGACGTGCTGGTGGATGGCACCGGCCCGCTCGGGCGGTCTGAACTGTGATGGCGCCTGATCGTCGGCAAGGCCCCTATTGGGACACGCCCTGTGGCTCGGTACCAGCAGGCGCCATCCCGCATGGACAGTCGACACGCCTGTGACTGGACACTTCGGTCATAAATCTCATGAGTCAGACCCCCGTCCGGGACGGCACTACGCAACCGTCGCATCGATCCCGGCACAACGGCATGGTCCGACCACAGCCGGAAGGCTTCGTCCGAACCGGCGCTCACCCCGGCCTGGACGGGCTGACAAAAAGTCGGCTCTTCGCCCACTCGTGACCGGCATTGACAGACAGCCTGTGGACCGCCTCATCAGCAGCCCTTCTTCGGCCGTCGCACGAACGGCCACAACTCTCCCTTTGTTGAACGACTGTCCCCCAAGTCATATAGCGGGCTGCCAAGGAGCCACGTCGTAGCAGCCCGGCAAGAGCCGTCACCCAGCCAGAAGACGCGCACCTGGCGGCCTATGACTCGTTCGTTCTCAGTACCGCACTGATCTTCCCTGAGCATCCGGAGATGCTTGAAGTTCGACCAGGTCGCCCGCCCCGGGTTGTTCTTCAGGGCGTTGAACAGCGACTTGCCGTCCAGGCCGACCACGTCGACCAGGCTCAGCAGCCCGCGTCGCTCCGACGACCCGGCCGAAGATGGTGTGCGCATCGGCGTCGTCGAAGACCAGGCACGTGATCGAACGCCGCCTGGCCGCCACCGCCCGACCGAACCGCTGACCACGAAGCAAGGAGACGAACGGATGAGCCCCGACGAACCGCACCTGCCCCGCATTGCCGACCCCGAGCACGTCAAGATGATCAAGCTCTTCGCGACCTGGCGTGTCCTTCCTCGGCTGCGGGCCCGCGCCAAGCGAAGCCACATCGCACCCAGCGTCCGACGGTTCGCCGCCGAGCAGATCAAGTACGCGACCACATTCCTGCAATGGCTCGGCGAGCGCAACAGCATCCTCGCGTCCTGCGGTCAGATCGACATCGACGCCTGGTGGGTAGAGAACACCGAGCACAGCCGCACCTGCCTGCGAGCCTTCCTCAGCTGGGCAATGCAGAGCCGCCGCTGTCGACGCACCCTCTCCATCCCCGCGATGAAAGTCTCCCGGCGGGCCGCGCTGAGCGAGGACGAGCACCTCGATGCCCTTGGACGGCTGCTGACCGACGCGGAGATCCCCATGCGTCTCCGAGCCGCCGGAGTCATCGTCCTCGTTTACGCACAGCCCGTGAGCCGTATCGTCCGGCTCAGCGTCGACGACGTGATCCGCGACGGCGACACCGTGCTTCTACGGCTCGGCGAGCCAGCCTCGCCCGTTCCTGCACCGGTCGCCGCGCTGCTGCTGGAGCACATCGCAAACCGCGAAAACATGAACACTGCTACCAACCCTGCATCCCGCTGGCTCTTCCCCGGGCGCCGGGCGGGCCAGCCGTTTCACCCCGACCACCTGTCTGCGCTCTTGAACGAGGTCGGGGTCCCGGCCGCCGCTGCCCGCGGTGCTGCCATCCGACAGCAACTCCTCGAACTACCCGGCCCCGTCGTTGCGGACGCCCTCGGCTACCACGACAAGACCACCAGCCGCCTCATCAGAGAGACAGGCGGGACATGGAGCCGGTACGCCCCAGGAGATCACGCGAGGTCTCCAACAGGCTGGCTTCCTCGGGCACCGGCGACAGTCGATTAGGCGGTCACACCAGTAAACCGTTGGCTACAGGCCCGCGATCCAGGGGTGTCCCGGGTGTACGCGGGCGAGTAGCTCGGCCAGGGTCTCGCGCTGAGCCGAGGTCATGTGCGGGACGGTCGCCTCGAAGTCTGTTTGATCCTTTCGACGGGCGTGCTTGGCCTTGAACAGCAGGACCAGTTCGGGCGCCAGATACGGGATGCCGTCCTGGGTGTGATGGACGATGTGGCTGTAGGGAAGCCGGATCCTCGCATCGCGTCGGCAGATCCAGGTGTCGCCGTCGTGTGGTTCGCGGAACACGTCGAGCAGGTAGTTTCCGGTGGCCGGATCGCGGAGCCATGTCTGGTGCACGGCGGCCAGCACCTCCGGTGTGGCGTCCTCCCTGATCCGGCCGCTGCCTACAGCGTCGAAGACGTATCCGGGGAAGCGGTGGCGGGCCTCGGGAAAGCTCGCGGCCGGAATCGCGATCTCGATGTCTCCATGAGCGCGCGTCTGCGTGCCGCGGAACAAGTCCAGCGCCCAGCCCGCGGCCACACACCAGGGCGTGCTGATCCCGGCCAACCGCTGCGCGACCTCACTCGGGGTCCAGCATGATGACCACCTGGCGGGGAGGGCTTCGATCTCGTCGGGTGACAGCTCGATGCCGCCGCTGGGTAGTTGCTCGCTCACCGAAGGAATCTATCAGCGGACTCGAAGGTCCCTGGCCGTAGTCGATGAAGGCGATGAACGAGTCCTGGAGTTGTACGCCGCTGGAGATCACAGCCGGTCACCAGCGGGCTGCGTTTCTCGGGGAACCGGCGACAGTTGAATACGCGAGCCCACCAGTAACGGCCGTCCTCGGCGGCGCCATCAAGGAGTACCGCTATGCCGCTTGATCAGCAGCGGTGACCTTTTCGAGGCTGGCAGGTATAGCCGTGTCTTATCGGGTTTCGTATAGGTCGAGCTATACTGATGCCGTAGGATTCGGTAGACCTATCTGGAGACGAGCATGGAGAAGCCAGGGCATGTGCTCGACCGTGACGCGCAGTGGACGGCGCTGGTGCGTTTCCTTGAGCGGGGAGGGCAGCCACTGCGCATCGGCCTGGTCTCCGGGCGCCGCCGTCACGGCAAGTCCTTCCTGCTGCGTGCCCTGTGCGATGTTGCGGGTGGCCTGTACATCACGGCGGTCCAGGAAGAGGGAACGCGCGCGGCGCAGCACCGCTTCTGCGCCGCCATCGCGCGGCACGCCGGCCTGCCCGAGAGTGCCGTCCGACTCGATGACTGGGAGCAGATCCTCACCACGGCGCTTCAGGTGGTGGCCCGGCGCGCGGAAGCCGGCGGCGCTCCGCTGCTCGTGATCGACGAATTCCCGTACCTGCTCACCCACAGCCCGCAGCTGCCTTCGCTGCTCCAGCACCTGTACGACAGCTCGCAGGCCGACCGGGCTCCCGGCGGACGCCTCATTCTGTGCGGGTCGGCGATGTCGGTGATGCACGAGCTGCTCTCGGGCACTAAACCGCTGCGCGGCCGTGCCGTACTGGACATGCGGCTGGGCCCCTTCAGCCACCGGCAGGCCGCCGCGCTGTGGGGCATCGACGACCCGCAGCTGGCCTTCCAACTGCACGCGGTCCTCGGCGGGGCCCCGGGCTACCGGCAGTTGGTCCAAGACGATCCGCCGGCCGGTATCGACGGTTTCGGCGACTGGGTCGTGGACAACCTCTTCGACATCGACCTCGGCCTGTTCACCCGTAACGAGACGGAGTACCTGCTCCGTGAGGACCCGCGGATCACCAACCGCGTCGTCTACTACGAGGTCCTCTCCGCCGTCGCGGCCGGAGCCACCACCCCCAGCAAGATCGGCGGACTCATCGGACGCGAACGCACCGCCCTCGCCCACATCCTCGACGTCCTCCTCTCCTCCGGTTACCTGCGTCGCGAGGACGACCTGCTGCGCCAGCGCAAGCCCACCATCACCGTGGCCGATCCGATCATCCGCTTCAACCAGCTGATCACCGTCCCCTACACCGACCTGCTCGAGCGCCGCGAAGGCCAGCAGGTGTGGCAGGCGGCTGCCCCCACCTTCGCCTCGCAGATCCTCGGGCCCCACTTCGAAGAACTCGCCCGCGACTGGGTGCGGCTCCATGCCGCCGACGAAGCCGGCATCACCGCCGGAGCGGTCGGCACCACCGACATCCACGACACCGAGGGACGTGCCAAGCACGAACTCGACGTCGTCGCTCTCACCCCCGGCGACAAGCCGCGCACTCCCACGGCGCGCATCGCCCTGCTCGGCGAGGCCAAGGCGACCGTCCGACGCCGCGGCGTGGAAGACCTGGAACGCCTGGAGCGCATCCGCACCGTTCTGGATTCTCAGGGCCACGCCAGTGCCGATGCCGCTCTGGCCTTGTTCTCCCAGCACGGCTTCACCGCGCCGCTCCGCGAGGCGGCCGTTCGCCGCGACGACGTCCACTTGATCGACCTTGCCGCGTTGTATGGGCGCAACGACCATCAGCTAGGATCACATGATGCGCTCCGGCATGGCACTTGACGGCTACTGTGGGTCAAGGGGTCGCAGGTTCAAATCCTGTCGTCCCGACCAGCGTTTTCGCAGGTCGAAGGCCGTTTCCGCAGGTAGCAGGAACGTGCGCCGTTCAGAAATGCGTCGCTGCAGCTCATAGGGCATCTGGTGGACTTCGCAGGTACGCTGGGATCATGGTTGGGTGATCATCTCACTGGTGTATCAGGCGACGCGGAAGCTGCTCTCCCTTCCGGCGGTGCTGTTACGCAAGCAGGCAGGCAAGGACGCTGAACTGCTGGTGCTTGGGCATGAGAACGCGGTGCTGCGCAGGCAACTCGCGAGGCGGGTTCGGTACGAGTGGGCGGACCGGCTGTGGTTCACAGCATTGTCCTCGCTGATACCCCGGCGTCGCTGGTCCAAGGTCTTCCCGGTCACACCGAGCACGCTGCTGACCTGGCACCGCAAGCTCGTCGCCCGCCGGTGGGACAACTCCCGACGACGCCGAGCTCCCGGACGGCCACCCACGCAGGCCGCCGTCAAGAACCTCGTGCTTCGCCTTGCCCGCGAGAACAGCCGATGGGGCCATCGCCGGATCCAGGGCGAACTGGCCCGGCTCGGACACCCGATCGCCGCCTCCACTGTCTGGCAGATCCTCCACACCGCAGGAATCGCCCCCCACCCCGCCGCACCGGCCCGACCTGGTGCGAGTTCCTCTCTACGCAGGCCACCGGCCTCATCGCCTGCGACTTCCTCCACATCGACACCATCAGCCTGCACCGCCTGTACGCCCTGATCTTCCTCGAGCACCACACCCGGCGCCTGCACATCGCCGGCGTCACCGCACACCCGACCACGGCCTGTGCCACCCAGCAAGCCCGCAACCTCGCCACCGACCTGGGCATACACATGGACGCGCTGCGCTTCCTCATCCGAGACCGCGACAGCAGGTACACCGACGCCTTCGACGCCGTGTTCCAGGCCGAGGACATCGAGATCATCAAGACGCCGGTCCGCGCGCCCAAAGCCAACGGCCACTGCGAACGCGTGATCGGCACCCTCCGCCGAGAAGTCCTCGACCACACACTCATCCTCGGCGAAGCTCACACGCGCCAGGTCCTGGCCGCGTACCAGAGGCACTACAACGCGCACCGCCCCCACCGGGCCCGACGCCAACTACCTCCCCAGGCAGATAGGCATCCACCTCCGGTCCTGGAGCCGGCCAGCCGCAAAGTCCTGCGCACTCGCCTCCTCGGCGGCGTGCTCAACGAGTACAGCTACGCCGCTTGACCAGGCGCGCCGATTATTCGAGCCCCACAGGTTCGGACGCGAAAGGCGGGAGCGCCACGGCCCCAGAGGCCGAAAGGAGGGCGGCCGGGCCGTTCCGTCCCGCCGACTTCAGGCGAGGTCGGTCGCGGGCTGTGTCGCGTAGCGGCTCATTGTGTCGATGTTGGCCTGTGGCGTCAGCGGCTGTCCGGATGCGAGCACCTCATGAAGGTCTCGGAAGTACTGCACATACAGGTCGGGTGTGAATGTGCTGAGCATGACGGCGGGTTGGTCGGTCAGGTTGGCGAAGGTGTGCGGGGTGCCGGGCGGAACCATGACGAGCGTCCCCGCGGCGGCGTCGTAGTCCTCGTCCCCGACGGTGAACCGCACGGTGCCGGAGAGGACATAGAAGCCCTCGTCGTGTTGGCCATGGCGGTGCTGCGGCGGGCCCTGCGTGTGCGGGGCGAGGATGGACTCGGCGATCGCGAGGCGGTGCCCGGTGTGGCTGCCGTCCTCCAGAACGCGCATGCGCGTGGCGCCCAGAACGATCGTCTCGCCATCGTGGGGACCCACCACCGATACGGCGGGGTCGGCCTGCGGCTCGCTGGTCTTCGCTTTTTCGGTCATGGTCACGAGTGCACCGCCGGGACCTCGCCGGTGTCCAAGACCCATTCAGCAGAGCCGATACCTCATGGGTATCGTTGCAGCATGGAGCTACGGACCTTGCGCTACTTCGTGGCGGTCGCCGAGGAACTCCACTTCGGCCGGGCCGCCACCCGACTGCATATGAGTCAGCCGCCGCTGAGCCGGGCGATCAAGCAGTTGGAAGCCGAGGTCGGGGCCCTGCTCTTCGCCCGCTCGACCACCGGCGTCACGCTCACTCCAGTGGGCGCGGTGCTGCTCGACGAGGCGCGAGCCCTACTCGACCACGCCGACCGCGTCCGGGTACGTGTGAGCGCAGCAGCCGGCGTCGCGACTATCACCGTCGGCATCTTGGGCGACGGCACCGACCCGGGAGTGGCCAGGCTGGCCGCGGCCTACCGCCGAAACCACCCCGGAGTCGACATCCGCATCCGCGACACCGATCTGACTGACCCGACGTGCGGACTGCGCGCTGGACTGGTCGACGTCGCCCTCACCCGGGCACCGTTCGACGAGACCGCTCTGACGGTGCGTGCGCTGCGGACCGATCCGGTCGGCGTGGTCCTGCGCGCCGACGATCCGCTGGCCCGCCGCGATGAGCTGCGGCTGGCCGAGCTGCGCGACCGCCGGTGGTTCCAGTTCCCGCAAGGCACAGACCCCATCTGGCAGTCGTACTGGAACGGTGGCAGGCCGCGGGAGGGACCAGTGGTGCGCGCCGTCCAGGAATGCCTGCAGGCTGTGCTGTGGAACGGCACGGTCGGCCTGGCCCCGCTCGGACACGACCTGCCCGCGGAGTTCACCGTGGTGCCGCTGATCGACATGGCGCCGAGCCGAGTGGTGGCGGTGTGTAACGAAGGAGACACCAATCCGTTGACCCGATCATTCATCAAGATCGCGACAGCCGCGTACCGCCACTGAGGATCGGCAATGGCGCTGCCGCAGCTCGTGAACAATTCGAACGCTGCAGCCCTCGTGACCGCCTCCGGAAATGGTGAATATCTGCTGTCGCTTCTCGGGCTCTGGCTCAACTTGTGTGACGCGGCCACTCTCCGTCACGCCAATAGGACACGCTTGCGAAGAAGTTGGAAGCCCGCACGCCCGAACATCTGACGCTTGAGCATGAATGATCCGGTTGACATGCCCCTCGACTGCGCCCGAGCTCCAGGGCAGGGTCGATCCGGCGATGACGGCGTCGAGGTCGCGGTCGATGCCGGCGGCGAGGGTGTGAAGACTGGGCAGGTCGTCCTGCCGGACGGCGTCGAGCCAGTCCGGGAGACGCTCACCCTGGCGCTCGGTGAGCATGACCGCGAAGGAACGGACGTGTCGGGTGAGGGCGTCGAGCTCGGGGCAGTGGGTGCGGACGGTTTTGAGCTGGAGCTGTTCAGGCTCGGTGAGGGTCTCCGGTCTCCTGAGCACCCATCCGGCGACCGTTCGGGGCGACGGTGGCCGGGCAGTCACCGGCCGCGGCGAGGTGCGCTTCTTGTGCAGGTAGGCACGGACGCGCTGGTAGCTGCCTTTGTAGCCGAGCGGCACGATCTCCTCCCACAGTTTCCAGGCGTTGGTGAAACCCTCGTTCCAGCGGTCGTCCAGGTAGGGCTTGTAGTCATCGAGGACGGAGGGCCGGTTCTGCCACTGGCCGGTGAACAGCTCCTCCGGGGCCGCGGCGTCGGCGAGCTGCTTGACGGTCCGCCAGGTCATGCCGAGCTGACGCTGGATCGAGCGGCGGCTGTGCCCGGCCTCCAGCAGTGCGTGGACGGCAGCGTGCCGGGCCCGGGTACGGTCGGCAAACCGATGGCCGGTCGGCCAAGGCGAGGCGGACGGTTCTTCCTTTGGATCGGGCTCCGGCTCGGGTTCGGGGGCAGCCGGGACGAGGGCGCTGAGACAGCGGCGGTGCTGGGCGACGGCTCTTTCTGCGGCTTCGCTCAGGTTGTGCCAGAGGTGCCACCGGTCCGCGACCTGGACGGCCTGCGGGGCGCCGGCGGCGGCGCCTTCGGCGAAGAACGGTGCCCGGTCCCGGCAGACGACCTCAACGCCTGGCCGTTCGGTGAGCCAGGCCGCGAGGCTGGATGCCTCCCGGTCCGGCAGCAGGTCGACGGGGCGGCGGGTTTCGATGTCGACCAGGACGGTGCCGTAGTGGCGGCCCTTGCGAGTGGCGTACTCGTCGACGCCGACCACACGCGGAGCGGCCACCTCGGGCTCGGGAAGAGCGTCCACCAGCCGGAGCACCGTGCTGCGGCTGACGGACACCCCGAGAACCCGGGCGATGCGAGCCCCGGACCGGCCCGCGAGGGCCAGACCGACCGCGGCCAGGGTGGAGCGCAGCCGTTCGGTCCGCTGACCGTGCCGACGTGTCAGGCCGGGTATCTGCTCGACGAAGGTACGGCGTGCGCAGTCCGAGTTCCCGCAGCTGAACCGGCGGACCCTCAGCTGGAGAACAACGCTTCGGCCACCGCTCGGAACATCAGCGGGAAACCGCAGGTAGGAACCATGAACCCGGTTCGACCAGATGCCGCAGACCGGGCACACGGCGCCGTCCGCAGTGCATTGCGCATCAACGCGCACTATCTCGATGTTCACGTCCACCGACAGCACCGCGACGTCCGCGATCGACGGGAACAACAACTCCTTCAGCCGGAACACGACCTCTTCCACGGCCCCGAACTGTCAGCCCAACTACCGTGCCCACGAACCACTTTCGGGCGACTTCACGTACGGCTCGAAGGGGCCCGGCCGTCACTCAGAGTGGCCGCGTCACACAAGTTGAGCCAGAGCCGCTTCTCGTGAACAAAGCCACTCCTGGGGCTCAGAGCAACACCAGCCTCAAGCGTTCCCGATCTCGTAACCATCCGCCGATGGGCCACACCACGCAGGCTGGGAAACGATCAGGGTGAGCTTGGGATCTGCCGCATTGTCCTTGCTGTACAAGGTGACCCGGAAGCCGCTGACTGTTCCATCGGTGCTCCTCCGTCGCGGGACGGCGAAGGACGCGGAACTCCTGGTGCTGCGGCACGAGAACGCGGTCCTGCGCCGCCAGTTGGCCGGACCGCTCCGTGGCCCGCCGACCGGTTCTGGTTCGCCGCCCTGTCCGGGCTGACACCTCAGCGCCACTGGCTCAGGATCTTCCCTGTCACCCCCGGCACCCTGCTTGCCTGGCACCGCAGATTCATCGCCGCAAAGTGGGACTACACCGCGCGCCGGGGCACCGGCCGCCCACCCACCCCGGCGGCGATCAAGAAGCCCTTCGACGCCTTCTTTGCGGCCGAGGAGATGGACATCTTCACGAGCACCGGCCCCACCAGGCCCGCGACCAGCTACCACCCGACACCCACGAACAACCCGCCACGGCGCATGGCCTCAGCACTGGAAAAGTCCTAAGCGCCCGGATCATCGACGGCCTCATCAACGAGTACAAATACGCGGCATGACATGCAGCGATGCCTTTTCGAGCGGCACAGGAAAGCCTCGCTGAGCGTACCAATCGCTGGGCGCAGGCGTCCCGTGGAAGCTACCGACGGGTATGGCCTGCGGCTGGCGCCCAGACCGAGGCAACAAGCTCGGCCTTCAAAGCCCTGGAGGACCGCCGGGTATGCTCAACGGCCGGGCACATCGAAATTGGCGCCGATCAGCCGGAAAGCCGCGGGATCCCGTCGTACGCAGTAACGTCGTGGGCAGGCACGATTTGCATGACGTCCGCGAGCGCAATCACGCGAAGCAAGTCATCACGTACTAGTTTGGGATCGGTATCGGCAAGCTTACGCAGGAGGAGTGGCCGCTCAACACGACGGCGGATGGCATCGATTTGCCAGGTCAGGTCACCGATGAAGGCATACCGTTTGCCGGTCGGCAGAGTGACGAAGACGATCACGGAGCCAGTCGTGTGACCTCGGGCGGGAACGATCACCACCGAGCCGTCGCCATATACATCGAAGCTCGACGAAAAGCCCAGATAGGCCGGTCCGCTGAGTTCGTATTGATGAATCTTGTGACTTGCGGAGACTTCACGGAACACTTTCCCGCCGCGATGCTCGCTCGCATATTGAAGTTCACCTTCATTAATCCAGATGGGCACCTGAAGCTCGTCGAGACCGCTGACATGATCCCAATGAGAATGCGTCAGCAGCACACCGCGCAGCCCGCTGCGGTCGTAGTCGCTGGCGGTAAGCTGTTCGCTGGCGGTGCCGGTCACCTGATATGGAGCGCGCTCCATACGCGGGAGAGACTGAATGTGCGCCGAAACGTGAGATCCGAAACCCGCATCGATCAATAGGTCACCCTGCGGGTGCCGCACCAGGATCGCCGTGGCGGCGAAACGGCGCTTATCACGGAAGGAGCCGCCCTTGAAAGCGAATGCAGCCCTGGTTTCGTAGGTTCCAGTAGGCAATTGATACAGAGCCATTTCAGATGGCGGCGCGGCCTCAGGGAGAGATCCTGCCCAAGCAGAAGGCATCGGAAGTGGTGACATGAAGGTATGGTCCGGTACCGCCAAAGCGAGTGTCCAATACCTGTTCTGCAGGCCCGATACCCACGAGGTATCGGGCCTGCAGAACAGGCACTGGCCTCGATTCTTCCGAAGGCTGACGTCCTCGCGGTGGACGGCTGGCAGCCCGATATGCCCCGTGCCGTGTCGGGACTGGCCGTCGCGTGACGCTGCCGGGGTCGGGTTCCACGGGCCCGAGGGTGATGCGATCCTCTCCCGTCCGGTGGCGTCGGGGTGGTTACGGCCGTCAGGTGAGGGCCGGAAGCCGGGTGGCCCGCTGCCAGGCGGTCGTGAACGCCGTTGTCCAGGGCCAGATGGGGTCGAGGTGCAGGGTGCGCGTGCGGGCGTGGGCGGTGAGCCGGTCGGGCAGGTGATACAGCTTCATCCGGATCGTCTCCGGCTCCGCGGCGGCGCGTCAGGGTTCGTCGTGCAGGAGAAGGAGCCGGGTCCAGGCGTCGAGGTCGGCGGCGAGGGTGGCGGCCAGCACCCAGGCGGCGTTGAGTTGCCAGGACCTCGAGGGCAGCAGGCCGAGACCGACCCGCTTGATCGTTTTCACACGGTCCTCGATCTCGGCGTGATCACGGTAGAGGGCATCGACGAACCACACCTGCCCGGAGGCCGGAACCCCGGAAAGCCCGTGGTGGGCAAAGATGTTGGTGGCAATCATCTGGTAGGGCCAGCCGGTGCGCCTCTCGAAGGCGGTCAGCTTCTTCGCGTCCCGTCGGGACGTTTTGACTCGGCGCACGATCAGCCGCATCCCGGTGGGCCAGCCGGCCAGGTCGCGCACCCCGGTCAGCTCGGCGACCTGGCAGGAGAGCCACTCGCCATCGGGGCCCTTGATCTTGTGGACCTCGCCGTCCTGCCGCAGCGCGGAAGTCCACACCTGCTCGGGCAGCAGCGCGATGGCCTGCTCGTCGGTGGTGTCGATGGCCCAGCCGGTCACCCAGCGCACCCGGCGCCGACTGGTGGGCCCGGATGTGCTTCGTCGCTGCCTGGTTCGTTCCGTGTCGGCATGCGGCCCAGCCGGTCTGGATGAATTCGACGCCGTTCCAGGTGATGCCACCGTCAAAACCGTGCCGCCTACGGAAGCTCACCTGGGCGCGGTTCGCCGTCAGCGCGGTGCCGATGAGCGTCAACGTGTCTGCGCTGTGGCGAGTTCGACGAACGACTGGACCAAAGGGCTGTTCGCCGTGGTGCGCCATGCAACGATCAAGTGACTCGGCAGCATATCGGCCAGCGGGACGACGGTGATGCCGTCCGGAGGTTCGTGATTGAGGGGCGCCGGCACGTGGCCGAGCGGCGCGATTCCGATGGTTCCGTTCCACAACACCGTGCGGACGCACTCCTGAACGGTGCGCGCCACAGGGCCCTCCCGTAGCGGCTCGCCGAGTTTCACGCCGTTCCAGTAGGCACGCCAGAGCGGGTCAGTTCCCTCAGGAAACTGAAACCAGGTGCGCTCGTCGAGATCGGACGGGTGGAGTTGCTCGCGTTCGGCAAGAGGGTCGTCGACCCGCAGAACCGCCCCGACCGGTTCCGTACGGATGACGCGGCCGCTGATCCCATTTGCTTCAAACGGCGCTCGGGTCACGGCGACACCGACCAGGCCGGCACGCAGCCCGGTGGTCGGGGCGGTCAGATCGGCTTCGACGAGGCGGACAGTCACCCCTGGGTGGCGACTGCGAAAAGCGGAGGCCAGGGATGTACCAGCGCCAGCGCGCTCCACGCTGTCGCCGAGAGTGCTGATGGTCAGGCTCGCCGTACCGGCCGCCGCGGCCGCAGGATCTCGTGAGAATCAAGAACTATGGCTGCCCTGATAGAGCCAGTCGACGTAACGGAAATCGTCAGCCTCTAGTTGGTGCAGCAATGCGTTTCGCAGCATGGCGAGCAGGCCGTCTCCGTGAACGATGTCCCCGACCCGGCGCGCCCAGGTTTGCACGAGGCTTGCTCGGGGCCGACGGATGCTCTCGTAGCGCGACAGGGCATCGGCGATGTCGGTGGGGTCTGCCAGGCAGGCACCGATGGCGGACGCATCCTCCAAAGCCTGGCATCCGCCCTGTGCCAGGTACTGCAGCATCGGGTGTGCGGCGTCGCCGATCAAAGTGACTCGGCCCCTGGTCCATGTCGACGCGGGCGGACGGTCGAACAGCGCCCATCGGCGGTCCCGGTTCAAAAGGGCGGCCGACGAGCTCACGCGCTCGTCCAAGCCGCCAAACCGCTCATCCAGTTCCTCCGGCGTACCCCACTCTTCTGACATGGGATCCACACCGTCGCGGTAGGCGTCGCTCGTGAACACCCCGACCTGGTTGAACAGGTTCCCGCCGCGTACCGGGTATTGAATGAGGTGCATTTTCGGGCCGATCCACCAGGTGATGGTGGGCTCGTCGCTCACATGCCGCGCAAGGGCCATGGGCAGCGTGCCGCGATATGCGACGTCTCCGCTGCACACCGGTGGGCCGTCACCCAGCACGTACTCGCGGCACGCCGATCGCAGACCGTCGGCACCGATCACTAGCCGAGCCGAATAGCGAGACCCATCCTCGCAAGTGATCAGGACCTCGTCGCCGCGCTCCTTGAGGCCGACAACGTGCCGGGAATTCTCGAGCGTTATCAGCTCACTGGCCAGACATGCCTTCAACAGTGCAGTCAGCAGGTCACTGCGATGGGTGACGACGTAGGGCGCGCCGAATGTCCTCTGAAAATGCTCGCCGAAGTCCAGCTCGGCGAGGCGGTCGCCGGTGCGGGCGTCCATCATCACCGCGCGGACAGGCTGCACGGCCTCGCTCAGGGTGGGCTCCAACAGCCCCAGCTCGCTCAGGATGCGGAGTGCGTTCGGCGCGAGCTGGATGCCGGCGCCGATCTCCGTGAACTCAGAAGCTCGTTCCAGGACATGAACCCGACGCCCCCGGGATGCCAGGGACAGCGCGGTCGCCAGTCCTCCGATGCCGCCTCCGACGATGATCACTGGCGCCGCCGAGATGCTAGACATCGTTCCGCCTGGTCAGGGTCGACCTGTTCCTCTTCACGCTTCACTCATCTCGAGCATCCGCTTCTCGAATCTCTCGCATTCCGCACGCCGGTTCACCGTGTTCCTCTGGCCGATGCACCCGCGGCGTCGCCTTTGAACACGCCGACGACTTTTTGCGGTGCGGTGTCGACGGCCTCGCGGTAGAGGCCGAGCGCCTTGATCACCGGCTTGTCCGTGATCGAGAACAAGTCACTCTCGTCGTTCGCGCGGTGCTCGACGCAGGCCCACGAGGGCACCACGAAGACATCTCCTTCGCCCCATTCGAACTCGACGCCGTCAATGATCGACGTGCCGCTGCCGCGGAAGACGACGAACACCGAGCTGCCGACCTCCCGGCGGGGGGCGGTGCGGCCCCGCACGGCGATTCGGTGCGCATAGCACCCGATCGTCGGAAGCACGCCTGCCCCGGTAACCGGATTGACGTATTCGAGCGACACCATCGGCGCGGCCGCGGTCTTGAGTAGCGCGTCGAGGCTCCGATCAGTGTCGTCGTAGCGATAGACCAGCAGCGGTGAGAAGGGACCGACGGCAGGGCCGTCAACCTGCGGCACCGTCGCCCGACCGCCGTAGATCGCTTCCGAGATGTTCCGTCCGCGGATCGGCTGCATGTCTCCACGGGGGTAAAGCTCGAAGAAGATGGCATCCAGTTGACTGACGATCGGGAGATCGAGCCCGTCGAACCAGATCATCGGAGAGCCGGATTCGTTCGCGTGGTCGTGGAACTGCCAGGGCGGTGTCAGGATCAGGTCGCCGGAGCGCATCTCACAGGCGTCGCCGTCCACGGTGGTGATGGTGCCGGAGCCTTCGAGTACGAACCTGACGGCGGCCGGCGTGTGGCGATGCCCAGGCGCGCTCTCTCCGCCGCCGAGGTACTGAATCGCCGCCCACAGCGTGGGGGTCGCGAACGGCTTTCCGTCCAGCCCGGGATTCGCCAGTGCGAGAACGCGGCGGTCGCCGCCGCGGGAGATCGTGATCAGGTCCTTGCTTCGATTCGCCATGCGCCACAGGTCGCCGCGCTTCCACAGCCACGGGAGGGCGGACGGACGGGGCTCCTTCGTCAGCAGACTGGTGTTCTGGGTCCACAGCGGCTGGAGGTTCAACGCGTCGAGGTCGGTATAGAGGTCGGCGATCTGCTCGACAACCTGCTCCGAAGTTTGTGGATCGAGCTCAGTCGTTGTCGGAAAGCGTACTTGCGCGGGAATCTCCACAATCGCCCCCTCCGGGGTGTTCGACATAGAGGAACCATGTCACGTAGTGTCGAACACGTCAAGGAGTGGAGCACTGTTCCGCAGCATCGAACACATGGGGGTCCGCATCGCTCGATGGCTGTAACATCGTGGTGCTTGGCGCAACCTCAAAGAACGTCCAGCGGAAAGCCATGGAGTCAAATGTCGGAGTTGCCGCTCCCCCCGCACGGCCCTCGCAGTCGGCCCGCACCCCGCACTGCCGCTCCAGGTGCCACCAGTGAGTCGGAGAGCCCCGCGACGGATTCCAAGCTCGTCAGCTCGGTCGACAACGCTTTGACCGTGCTGCTCCTGTTCAAGTCTCGGAAGGTGCTGCGCGTCTCCGATGTGGCCGGGCACCTGGGCGTTGCGCGGTCCACAGCTCATCGGCTGCTGACCTCGCTGACGCAGCGCGGATTCGCGGCGCAGGAGCCGGTTACTCGTGCTTACATCCCAGGGCCCGAGCTCATGGAGGTCGGCCTGGCCGTGGTCGACATGCTGGACATCCGCGGTCGAGCCCGGCCCTACATGGCCGCGCTGGCGCAGGAACTGCAGGAGACGGTCTCACTTGTGGTGCTCGAGGGCGCGAATATCCGCTTCCTCGATACCATCGAGTCTTCCCATATTCTCCGGGTCAGCTCGCGCACCGGACAAATCCTGCCCGCGCACTGTGTATCGGGCGGCAAGGCGTTGCTCAGCGCACTGAGCCGGGACGCCATCAACGATCTTTACCCGGTCGAAGAGCTGCCTACGCTCACCTCACGGTCGATCAGCACGAAGAGCACGCTGTTTCAAGCCCTCGACGTGGTCCGCGAACGCGGCTACGCGACGAACCAGGAAGAGAGCGAGCCGGACGTCACCGCCGTCGCGGTCGTACTCCCCACAGCGGACTCACCGTCCGCCGCCATCACCGTGGCGGCTCCGACATCACGTGTGGGGTCTGTAGAGGCCCTGGGCGCCACCGTGCAGCGCATCATCGCGGATACGCGGAGCAAGAAAGAACCGAAAACGCTGTAACCGCCTGAGTCGTGATGGCCTGCCGTCTCACATCCCGGCATGTGGCAGGCCGTCTGCCGGCTCCAGGCCCGTACCGGCTCGCCGACGGACGTACTCGGGTCCGAGCTCGTCGATCTTCGTTACCCCGACGAGTTGCATGGCTGTGAGGACCTCGCTGCGGAGCTGCTCCAGCATTCGCTGGACTCCATCCGTGCCGGCGACGGCGAGCGCATACAGCCACGGTCGCCCGACGAGGCACGCGGTCGCGCCCAGGCTGAGTGCTTTGACCACGTCGGTACCGCGGCGGATCCCGCCGTCGAGCAGGATGGGAGCCCGGCCGCCGACTGCGGCCGCGATCTCCGGGAGGACCTCGATCGACGCCGGAACGCTGTCGAGCTCCCGCCCGCCGTGGTTGGACACGATCACGCCGTCGCACCCGGCCTCCAGCGCGAGGTCGGCGTCCTGGACACACATCACTCCTTTGAGGAGCAGCGGACCGTCCCAGATGCCGCGCAACCACTCCAGGTCTTCCCAGCTCTGGTTGACGTTGAACACAGCCGGTACCGACAGTGCTTGCTGTCGGCGGTTCGTCAGCAGTGTGCCAAGGCGGCCGCCGATCCCGGGCTCGGCGCCCGCCTTGGGGTCGGTCGTGAAGTAATCCCACATCCATTTCCAGTGCCGGACGTTGTCGAGCACCATCCTCGCCGTCGGCTTCAGCGGCAGCCGGAACCCGTTACGGATGTCTCGCTCGCGGTTCCCCTTCACCGGACCGTCGACCGTGAGCACGAGCACTGAGAACCCGAGCTCCTTGATGCGGTCCACCGCCCGCAGCGTGACCTCGCGGTCCCGGTACAGGAAGAGTTGGGCCCATTGCGGCTCGGAAACAGTCGCGGCCACGCGCTCCGGCGGCATGCTTGCCACCCCGCTCAAGATGCTCACCGTTCCAGCGGCGCTGGCCCCCTGTGCTTGTGCAAGCTCCGCCTGCGGACCGAGGATGCGGCTGTCGCCCGTGGGCGCCGCCAGCACCGGAACGCTCAGATGGTGGCCGAACAGTTCCAGCTCCGTCGACGTGTTCTCCGTGGCTCGCAGCACCCGGGGGATCAAGCTCAGATCGTCGAAAGCTGTGCGATTGCGCCTGAGGGTGACCTCGGCATCGGCTCCGCCGTCGGCGAAGTCGAAGGCGAACCTGGGCAGTCGTGCCTTCGCACCCGCTCGCCACGTCTCGAAATTGTTCGGCTCAGCCATTATTCCCTCATCCAGAAGAGCGGATCTCGCTACAGGCCGATACCACTGATCGAACACGGGCAGATCCGTGTGGCCTCAAGGCACTCGTCTTACTGCCGGCCGACAAGGCCCGTGTAGAACCAGTGCTCGCCGTCGGCGAGGCCGGCGAGTTCGCGTCCTGCATCGCGGAGTACCGATGGCCCGGACATGATATGCGCCGCGCCGGCATGCAGATCGCGGTAGAAGCGCTGGATGGCACCGTCGCGAAGTGCCCGGCTGCCGGCCGCGTTGTTGACGAACGTGCCCACCCTGAAGGCGGACCAGGTCGCGTTGTTCAGCGCCAGACGCATCAGACTCGACTGCCGCTCGCTGATGTCCCCTCCGCGGGAGAGTGTCTCCCACACATCCGTCCACGTCTCGTAGGCCAGAGCCCGCGCCGAGCGCAGTTGCGCCTCGGCGTTCGCGTACTGCTCGTGGCTGCTGTCGCTGCCGGCCTGCGCACCCGCGCGCCCGGCCTTCTGGCGCATGGACGCGCTGAGCTCGTCCAGCAGTCGCCGTCCGACTCCCAGCGCCCAGCCGGTGTGGCCGATCATCGATGTCTGGACCAGGCCCAACCTGCACGCGGCGCCACCACGCACCGGACTTCCATCGATTCCCGCGGGGTACGTGCGCTGCTCCGGGACGAACACATCGTCGATGCTGTAGTCGTAACTGCCCGTGCCGCGCAGGCCGATCACATTCCACGAATCGGTGTCGAGCCTCACCTCGCTGACCGGGAGGACGAACAGGAGGGGCTCCTTTGTGTCTTCCACTGTCCCAAGCGTGAAGATGTGGCTCGCGTACGGCGAGCTCGAGGCGAAATTCCACTCGCCGCTCAACCGGTAACCGCCATCCACGCGGACCGCCGTCCCCGAACGCGTTCCCTGGCCGGCGCCCACCGGCATGCGGCCGCCGCTGAAGATCTCCTCGACGCCCGCGTCGGGCAGATAGATCGCGGGCGTGGCGATTCCCACCGATCCCGTGAACAGCACCCAGCCCGCGGAGGCGTCCTCGTAGGAGATCTGCTCGCAGAGTTCGAGCGCGGTGAGGGGATCGGCTTCCGCACCTTTCAGGGTTTCCGGCACCCACATGCCGAACAGGCCGGCTTCGTGATACGCCTTGACCACCTCGGGCGCGAGCCTTCCGTGGACGTCGGCGTATTCGGCGTTCTCGCGGATGAGCGGGGCGAGCTTCTGTCCGGCCTTCAGGAGCGCGGCAGCGCGCGGATTCGCATTCATGATCTCAGACCACCTAAAAGAGAGTGTTCACAGGGGAAAACTTCGACATCCGCTCACGTCCTGCGACGAAGGGGTGTCAGATGAGCCGGCGCACGCGGACCCGAGTGGGCGCCGAGGGTAGGGCACTCGACCGCGCCCATGGCGCTGACCGCGACGCTCAGCGCCCCAATCCGGTCGATCGACACCTCGACGACATCCCCGTCCACGATCTCCCCCACCCCTGCGGGTGTTCCGGTGGTGACGATGTCTCCCGGCTCGAGCGTGGTGACCGAGGATACGTAGCTGAGGAATCTCGGGACGTCCCAAATCAGCTCCGAGATGTCTGCATCCTGCCGCGGCACGCCGTTGACGGAGCAGCGCAGTGTCAGATCGTCGAGGCTGCCTGCCTCGTCCGGCGTCACGAGATACGGGCCGACGGGGGTGAAGGTATCGAAGGACTTGCGCGTCGAACGGTCTTCGCCGCCCCGCATGGTGATGTCGAGCAGACAGGTGTACCCGGCGATGTATTCGGCGTAGTCGTCGGGATCGATGTTTCGTGCCCGCTTCTTGATCACCAGGGCGAGTTCGCCTTCTTGGTCGAAGCGCCGATCCGTGTATGGCAGGCGGACCGTGCCGTCGTGGGCGAGCACCGAGGCCGGCGACTTGAGGAAGAATCCGAGAGCCGAGACATTGCCCGACACCTTCATCTCCTCTTGGTGATCCGTGAAGTTCACCGGTGCCGCCACGATCTTGCCCGGCCGCGGAACGAGGGGAGCGAACGAAGGTCGGCCCTCGATCAGTGGTTGTGCCGCGATCACGTCGGAGTCCAGGTCATCGATGATCTCGACGATCTGCACGAAGGGGTCTACCGCCGTGCCCGGAAATCGAAGCAGGCCTGTCAGATCGCGCAGGCCGTCCGCGGTGACAGCGACCACGACTGCCATTCCTCTTTGGTTCACAGTTGCAAGACGCATGCTCAGCCTTTCGAACTCGGGCCCGGCCGAGCCGCATCGCCCTGACCGCGGGGATCACCGGCCCGCCGGTGGACCTCCTGAAGGAGGCGGATCGTCGGACCGACGGCACACGAGAGGTTGTGCTTCGACTTCTCCTCCGGCGCGACAAGCAGTCCTGCGTACATCGCCTCGCCCATCGTCAGCGCCCCGGCGAAGATGCCCTCGAATACCTCCTGGTCACCACGCAACTCCAGCGTCCAGTAGCCGGGCTCCGCGCCGCGCGCCACCTCAGTGACAGAGCCTGGGCGACCGTCACGGAACTCGATCGCGAAGCGTTCCGACGGCGTGGTAATCCTCAGTTCCAGCGGATACGGGGCGATCGCCGCGCCCGCTGCGGGCGCGGAGTCGAGAGCTGAGAAGAATTCCGCCGCCCGGTTGCTCAGCGTCTTCATGCCGGCGCCAGCCATTTCGTGCCTCCGAATTTCTCACAGAGTGAGATGATCTCCGTGTCGGGATCGTCGGCCATGACGAGCCGTCCGTCCTGCACGAGTGTCACGTCGCCAGCGGTGATGGTCGGCCGCTTCACGACGCCGAACTGCGGCGTTGCACTGCTCGGGTCGGTACCGCCGAGCAACTGGTTGCCGCCCATCGCCATGAAGAACGTGCCTGCCCGACGCGACCAGGACATGATGTTCACCGCGCGCGCAGTGGCCGACCGCGATTGCCCGGGGAGCAGGGAGACCTTTGGATTCACGCCGAAGCCGCACTCCGCGAGCCGGGTCGCGTTGCGATGGGCCTGAGCGGTCTCCCACATGAAGTCCGCTTCCGGGCCGCCCGAGATCCCGGTAACCCACCCGTCCTCAATCGTGAGGGCGATCGGCTCGCTGGGCTCGTCGAAGGTCAGTGCCGCGTCGAGCACGAGCCGACCGTTGCCTGTGTAGTTGAGATCCCCGAAAACAGTGGTGGCACCGGGGAATGTGCCGATGTAGCCCGGCACCGCCAGCCCTGACTCGTAGGGACGCGATCCGATGTATGCCCCGATCGTTCCGGGGATCGTCTCGATCCGGAAGTCGCTGCCTTTGTCGTCGGTGACATGCAGGGCGGGGTTCTCGCGAACGATCTTCTGCGCCCGTGAGCCGAGGAGATAGATGAGTTCGTTCGGCACGAGCGCCGATTCTGCGAGCAGTGCCTCCGGTTCCGGGCGGACCAGGAGATACCGTGTGCCGTAGTCGAAGGACGCGAGAAAACCTGCCTCGCTGTGGGAGGTCGGGCCGCCGAAGTCGAAGACCATGTCCGCCGCCTTGAGTGCCGCCGCGACCACCGGATCGAGGGGTTCGCCCGACTTCCAGGGCTCTTTTACGAGCACCGAGACCTGGGCTCCCACACTCTTCGCGGCGAAACTGATCGCCTCGACGACCTGTTCGTCCAACCCGGGCTCGGTCAGAAACAGGACAGACTCACCGGCCTGGACGTTTCCGAAGCGGACGCAGTTGGCCGCTCCGGGCGCAAGCCTCACCAAGCTGTTCATCATCTACCCCTCTCACCCGTGCAGCAGATACGACGGCGCCCCTGCGGTAGTCGACTCGGGCGGGCGGGGGATGCTCAAGCCGGCGGTACGCAGCTGGACTCTGCCCAGCTCCGTGTACGTGGTGAAGTAGAGCGTGGTCAGGTCAGGGCCGCCGAAGCAGAAATTCGTGACACTCTGATCCGGCACCTTCACGGTTCCCAAGTGCGTGCCCGTCTCGGGGTCGATCACCCAGATACCCCCGGGGCCGGTGCACCACAACCGGCCCTCCGCGTCGAACTTGATGCCGTCCGGCGCGCCCGGCTCGTCCCCGGTCATCGAAATGACCACGCGGTCGGTGACAGGATTCGGACGACCGCCTTCCGCACCCCAGTAATCGATGTCGAAGGCACGGACGTGCATCCGCGCGGTGTCAGCGATGTACAGGACATGTCCGTCCGGTGAGAGGGTGAGCCCGTTGGGAAGGACGGAGTCCCGCACCACGAGGTTGATACGGCTCAGGTCCGGCGCGACTCGGTAGATGCCCGCGAGGTCGGTTTCCGAGTCAACCCCGAAGGTGAAGGGATCGCTGAACCAGATCGCGCCGCTCGAGTCGATGGTGAGATCGCAGGGCCGGTTGAGCTTCTGTCCGCGGTAGGAGTCCGCGACGACGGTGATCGAACCGTCGTGTTCGCGACGTCGTACGCGACGTCCGGTGTGTTCGCACCACACGAGACGACCCTCGTGGTCAAGCGCCTGGCCATTAGCGTTGAACGTGTTCGTGTCGAGCACCGTGACACCGTCGGACTCGTCATAGCGGTACCGAACTCCGTGCCCGTTGTCGGTGAAGACGAGGTATTGCCCGGACGCCACCCAGACAGGTCCCTCGGCGACACCGAGGAACACGCCGTTCTTGTCGGCTCCGCCATACCCCGAACCCAGCCATTCGATCTTCTCAGCTGTATCGATGATCGCATCCATATCGAAGACTTCGGCTGCAGTCATGACACGGTCTCCTTCCCGACTCGAGACTTGGCTCATCACTGCCCTACCTCCAGCTTTCTGTCTGACAGCCGGGTCAGCCGACGGTCGCCACCACGGCAGCAGCGGCCGCCGCGACCGCTACCTGTTCGTCCATCTCGGGTGTGCCGCCGCTGACACCCACCGCACCGGCCAGAACGCCGTCGGCGAAGATCGGCACCGCGCCCGGAGCGAAGACCAGCGCGTCCTGATGGAGCGCGTTCAGCTTCTGAGTCACCGCGTTGTCATCCGCCACAGCGCCGCTGGGCTGCCGGAAGATGGTGGACACCAGCGCCTTGCCGCGCGCGATGTCCACGGCGAAGCGGTACGCGCCGTCCATGCGCACCTGTGCCACCAGATCGTTGCTCGCATCAACGACAGCGACCGACATCGGAACACCGATCTCGGAAGCCTGTGCGATACCGGCGTTGATGATGGTGAGTGCTTGATTGTGATCCATGGGGATTCTCCTCTGCGGATGGGTGTGAGACGGATCGGGTTCAGGCTGCGTGCAGCACGTTCTTGTTGTGCGCCAGGATGTTGTCGGGGTCCCACTTGCGCTTGAGTTCCACAAGCCGCTCCCACTTCTGCGGCGAGCCGTACACGGTGCGCAGCCATTCGGGACCACGGTCAGCGGTCAGGTTGATGTAGCCGGTGCCGGTCAGGTACGGAGCGAGGGCTTCGATGCTGTCGTCCACCCAGCTCATGTACTCCTCGTCGGCGCTCCCGCTGCCCCACATCGCGACCATCTCGCAGACGAAGGCGGAACCGACCCGTGAGAACACGCACGAATCCTCGTCGGCCTCCTGCAGCGCTCCACCCAACATGGGAAAGCCGATCAGGCATCCGGTCACGGGGCCCGTCGGCACCGGCGCAGCCCCGACCCGGTCGAGAACGATCTGAGCGAGCTCGTCGCTCATCGCCGGCAGGTACCCGCCGCCGCTGTGGTAGCGCCGTCCGCTCGGCTGGAAGAGATCGAGGAGCGAGTTGGTTTCGCACCAGGTCTTCGGTGCGACCATGTTCGCCATCGGTGTCGCCAGGGAGTTGATCTCCTTCATCGCCGCGTCATAGTCCTCGACAGGGCCTGTATAGACGACGACCGCGAGCAAAAGCGGAGTCCCGATCAGCTCGGGCGGCAGGCCCGGCAGGGGCGGCGCCTGTGCGAAGACCGACGAGATCGAAAGGTCACGCGAAGTGCGGCGCATCGCCTCGTCGATGCCGGCGCACAGCTTCATCGCTTCCTCTCGGGTATAGACGAGCACGCCGCTGACGACCTGTGGTCCGACCTTGTGCGCCTGGAAGGTGAACGAGGTCGCGATCGCCAGGTTGTGTCCGGCGCCGCGCATCCCCCAGAACAGGTCCGGCTCGGAGTCGGCCGAAACCGACCGCGCGACTCCGTCCATGGTCACGACGTCGATCGACAGCAGATTGTCGACGGTCGCGCCGAAGCGACGTGAGAGATGTCCGATGCCGCCGCCGAGGGCGAGCCCTGCCACCCCGGTGTCGCTGACGACCCCTGCGGGGACGACGAGGCCGTATTCCTGGGTCGCGGCATCCATCTCACCGAGCAGTACGCCGGCTTCCAGAGAAGCCCGGCCGGTGGCCGCGTCGACGCTGATGCGCTTCAGCTTTGTGGTGTCGATGACCAGGGCATCGTGTGGCATCGCGTGGGCGTCAACCCCATGGCCTCCGCTGCGGACCGCGATCGTCGTGCCATTCCGACGGACGTACTCGACGGCCACAACGACGTCTTGGGGATCGAGCGGCTGGACGATCAGGGCCGGGGTGTGGCCAGCGTGCCGCATGTTCCAGAGTGCGCGAGATTCCCCGAAGCCTTCGTCTCCGGGCCGCAGTACCGGTCCCTTGAAGTTTGCCGGGAAATCCCCGTATTTCTGGATGGTCGATTCGCTGGTCACGCGGTTCCTTTCAGTGGTCGTTGCCCTCTTCACCGTCCTACCGGGATAAGGACACTGGGATCTCCCTGCCGGGAGTCCTGTTCATTCGCCTGACCAGGTACGACTCGGCCGGGTCAGGACTCGGCTAGCGCGCTGCGGGTAGACCGCCGTATGTGTGCCACGATGTGGTCGCCAGCCAGCCGGCATCCACGGGCAAATTGATCCCCGTGATGGCGGAGGCCTCGCTCGAACTGAGAAACGCGACGGCTCGGGCAATCTCCTCGCCGAGGACGAGTCGGCCCAGCGCGGAATCGCTCTCCAGCACGCTCGGGTCCCGTTCGCCGCGGTCGATCATTCCTTGCAGCATCGGCGTCAAGGTGTAACCCGGGGATACGCAATTCACCCGGACCCCCGAACGCCCCCATTCGGCAGCCAGGTTGGATGTCATGGCGATAACCGCCGCCTTGGCTGGCCCGTATGCATGCAATGGGACAGGACGAATTCCCGAAATCGATCCGATCAATACGAGCGATCCTCGGCCGCGGGCACTCATCCTGTTTCCTACGGCTACCGTACTTACGTAGGCGCCCCTGAAATCGATATTTACAATTCTGTCCCAATCGGACATGAGGTAGTCCTCAGTACGGCTGGGGGTTTGTGCGACTCCTGCGGACAGGACGGCGATCTCGAGAGGGCCAAACGAATCCTCGACACCGGCGATCGCCTCCGCGAAGTGTTGGTCGTCGGCAATGTCCAGCCGGACAGCGTGTCCGCCGATCGATTTCGCGACCACTTCCGCCCTGGGAAGGTTGATGTCCGCGACGACGACGGTCGCCCCGCGTTCCGCGAGCAGTCGCGCGCAGCACTCGCCTATGCCGCTGGCGCCGCCTGTCACGATCGCGACTTTGCCTTCCACTCCGTAGGAGGCCGGGACCTGAGTCATGGCAGTCTCTCCGTTCCTCACGTGGGCAGATCAGTTCTGACCGGTAGGGTCCTCGAATCTTCGGGCTGTTGCTTCGAAGTCGGCCTCGGTCAGGGTCCGGTGGAGGCGGATGCCTTCGGCCTTGACTTCGGCGAGCAGTGCGGCCTTGTGCTCGTCCGGAACGTTGATCTGCGAACGCTGCAGCGCCCAATCGATGTTGGCCATGCCGCTGTACTTGCCCAGGACCAGCGTCGGCGGTTTGGCGCCGATCAACTCGGGGACGTACGGGAAGAGCCATTGAAGATCGCCGCCGCGCTCCGACCAGCGCGCGAATTCGGTTGCTACTGTTCCGGATTCGATCTCGCCGATGCGGGTGCCGACGATAGGGCGGTTCGTGGCGATCGGGTGGCCTGCGGCCTGGCTGACCAACTGTGCGAGACCGGACAAGTGGTCGAGTCTTACCGTGGTGCTCGCCCTCTGCAGCAGAGCCGCCGCCATGACGACTTCCTCCAGCGCCGCGTTGCCGACGCGCTCGCCGAGCCCCAGCACGGTCGTGTGAATGGTCGACGCACCCGCTCCCAGCGCCGCGACCGAATTCGCGGTGGCCAGACCGAAGTCGTTGTGTGCGTGCACTTCCAGCGGTAGCCGCGTCCATGCCTGAATCGCTTGGATCAGTCGCTGCGTGCCTGCGGGGTTGAGAGTCCCAAAGGTATCCATGAGCGAGATCGCCGTGAACTGCCCCGACCCGTCGATCACCTCAAGGACGTGCTGCAGTTCATTCTGCGTATATCGGGGCGCGTCGGCCAGCAGCAGGGTCGTCTGGAGACCTGCCTGGCGCGCCAGTTCGGCGGCTTCGATGGATTGGCCGATTGCAGCGTCCAACGACCACTTGAATATGTCTCGGTACTGACTGTTCGCGAGGAGGATCACACCGACGCCGTCGACTCCCGCGTCGATCGCCATGCTGATGTCCGAGCGCACGCTCCGCGCTATCGTCCAGACCTCAGCGCGCAGTCCGGCCTCGACGATGGACAGGATCGCCTTCCGGTCGTCGTCCGATACGGCGACCATGCCCGCTTCGATGCGGTTGACGCCGGCGGCGTCCAGTGCGGTCGCGATGCAAAGCTTCTCCGCCGGGGTGAACACGACTCCGGCCTGCTGTTCGCCGTCGCGCAACGTGGTGTCGTGAACGACCAACGGACGCGGGGCCGGGTCATGGTCCGAAAAGTTCCACGGACTCACGAATGACGTGTCCGTATAAGAGCTGCGGCGGTCCGCCGAATCGCGCATCGAAAGCTCCTTTGCTTCGTCATGCCGCGGCGCCGAGCTCGCTCCTCAGTGAGCTGGCCCTCGTTCTTCCAGGACGGTGGACCTTGAAGAATGTTCCGTACTGTCGAACACTGTCCCGGTGTATCGAATCTATTTCTCGCTGCGATCGCGTGTCAAGGCCCGTCGCAGATCGATCCCAGGCCCGTTTCGTCCAGAAGCCCCCCGCCGATCCGGGCAACAGTGCAGCCGCGGTCCTCGTAGTCGCCTCGTGCACGACCAGGCGCGAGGGACGGCCGGCACAGGCTGCAAGCCGCACTCACGAAGACGTCCCACGCAGTCCTGCCAGCCGGTTTGCATGGCCGGCCGGGGCCGGGGATGGGATGCGTCGGCCCTCACAGTGGCCGAAGCAACCACGGGGGGGTGACTCATCGAGAACCGTGCCGGTCGCGGCTCTGGTCGTAGAAGGCCCTGGTCAAGAACCTGATCATTTGCGGCCCTTCCCAGGTGCTCCACCTCGCCAGGGCTTGTGCTTCGATGGTCGCCGCGGCCTGATCGACAGACACGCCGTCTGCAATCAGGCGCCCGGTCTCCTGCCGCACGTGTGCGAGATACGAACGCACCTCGCGAATCTGCTCGACGCCGGTGACCTCGCCATGGCCCGGCACGACGACCTCGGGATCAAGCGCGATCAAGCTGTCGAGCGCGCCGAGCCACCGATCACCGTCGAAGTCCACGTCAAACGGCGGGACATAGGGCAGGATCGCGAACATCCGCGTCTCGAACAGGTCGCCGCCGAACAGCACCCGATCACCGATGAGAACGGTTTGATCGTCCGTCGTGTGCGCGGGGCCCCAGTCGTCCAGGACCACCTCGACTCCGCCGAGATCGAGCGTGAGGTGCCCGTCGTGAACCATGTCGGGTTCAGTCAGTTCGAGGCCTTCGAACTCGCGCTCCACGACCTCGCCGAGGCCGAGTTTCCGGAACGCCTCAGCATAGGTGGGGGCGTGCCGGTGCAGCCGGTCGCGTTGGGCGGCGCTGAAGATGATTGTTGCTGCGCCCTTGAACGCCTGGACGCCGAACCCATGGCCGGGATCCATCTGCGTGATCGCCAGATACAGCTGACGTTCCCCGGCCAGGCGAGTGGCCTGCTCGAGGACATAGCGCCCGTTGCGCGGGCCCACGCCGGTATCTATCACCAGGGCAGCGTCGTCGCCGACGACGATCCCGACGTTGGGAACCAGCGACACGCGGCGGTCCGAGATGATGAAGACACCGTCGGAGACCTCGACCGGCTCGCCTGTCACTCTCGGTGCAGCATATTCATGCCTTTTCAACTCAGTCATGCACTTGACTCCTATGAGTGCGACGCTGCACCCATCACGTTTGCTCACGCCTGCTGCACGTCCGCCCCCGGATGGGCCGCGGAGACCTGGTGCACGTCGACGAGCCGCTTCAATCGTTCGGTGAGGAGGGCCAGTTGGTCTGGCGACGGGACACGCACTGCCAGCCGAATCAACCAGAGACTCGTGTCCGGATGACGGCTGAACCGCATTTCGACGATCTCTGTGTCCAGCGGAATCAACAGACCCGATACTCGGGCAGGTACGCGAGGCCCCGGACCAGCGACAACGACAACGTGATGCTCTTGCGTCCAGTCCCTCCATCAGAAATTGAGACCGGCATGACGGCTAGACCTTTCGACCGGCACTCGGCCCTTCACTTGAGGGCATGGAATACCCAGCGCTTCCCGTCTGCCAGCCCGCACAATTCCTGGCCTGCAGGCTGCAATATGGTGCGCGACGACGAAAAATGCTGCGTACCGCCATGCATGTCACGGAACAGCCGCTGGATCGTCCCTGAACGCAAGGCAGAGGAGCCACTTGAGGCATATACGAACTCGGCGATCTCGTGACACTGCCATGTCGCATTATTCAGTGCGACCTTGGCCAACGTCTCGAGCCGCACCGAAGGCCGGCCCCCCTCGCCCAGCATCTCCTCGATTTCCTCCCATACTTCGTAGAGGAGCGCCTTGGCCGCCCTGAGTTTCGTCTCGGCGGCAGCGTAGTTCTCCATGAACGCGGCCGAAGCCGCCTGCGCGCCGGGCTGATCAGCCTTGGTGCGGACCGATTCGGCCAGTTCGTCCAGCAGTCGCCGGCCGACGCCCAAAGCCCACGCACCGTGATTGACACTGGCGAAGTTCCCCCCGCCGATCCGATAGACGGCGCCGCCGGTGACAGGTTCCGTGCTCACGGCCGAAAATGTGTGGTTCTCCGGGACGAACACGTCGTAGGCCGAATAGTCGATGCTCCCTGTTCCCCGCAAGCCCAGCACGTCCCAGTTGTCCACCAGGTCGACGTCGTCCTTCGGCAAGACCATGCACAGCGGCCGGCCGGTGTCGCTGTCGATGGCGGTGGTGAACACATGCGTGGCGTGTTTGATGCCTGAGGCGAAACTCCATTCGCCATTGAGCAGATAACCGTTCGCGGTCCGTACTGCTCGTCCGGCGCGGGTGCCCTGCCCAGCACAGCTGAACCCTGGCTGCGAGAACAGTTCACTCGCGGTGTCGCGGTCGAGGAAGGCCCCCGCGAGACCGGTCGCGAAGCCGATCGCGAACGTGACCCAGCCGCTGGAAGGATCGGCGTACGACAGGGTCCTGATCAGGTCCATTGCCTCGGTCGGACTCATCTCCACACCGCCCCACTCACGCGGAGTGAAGATTCCGAACGCACCCGCCACACGCAGCTGTTCCACTACCGCATCGGAGAGTCGGCCTTCTCGGTCGTGCTCGACGGCATGACTGTCGAGCAGTACGTGCAACTGCTGCGCATCGCGAAGGACCGCATCTGCTTGCGGCGCCGTGTCCGCCCTGACAATTTCGGCCATACCGACCTGTGCTCCTTGCATGAATAGAGGGACCATACCCGGGTGTTTCGCGTGCAGGTATCGCACGCTGCGCTCGCTATCGCGATTCGGTGATCGACTCGGCCGCCAGCCGGGTATTCATTCCAGATCCTCGCTCAGCCCGATGTAGGTCCCGAAACCCCGGGAGTGATAAGTCAGCGGCGGCCGCGCGGAAGCATCGGCCCGGCGGACACAGCCCAAGACCACAACATGATCACCGGCTTCGACCAGCTCGGCGACCTCACATCCGAGGAAGCCGTTGGACCCGGGGATCTTCGGGACACCGGTATCAAGCTCCCACTCCACCTCGGCGAACTTCCCGGTCCCGCCCTTCTTGGCGAAATTCGACGCTAGATCCGATTGGTGGCTCGCCAAGATGTTCAGCCCGAACAGGCCCGATTCCTTTATCCGGGCCAACAGCTCTGATCGCCGGTCCATCGATACGAGGACCATCGGGGGATCCATGGACAACGATGCGAACGCATTCACTGTCGTGCCGAACGGCAAGTTCTGCCAAATAGTGGTCACCACCGCCACCGGCGTGCAGACACCTGCCATCGTACTACGAAAAACGGACTGGAGGTCGTCCGCCTGACTGACAGTCACTCTCAGTCTCCTGTCATCCGGTGGCGTCACCGTGGTTCATAGTTCCGAACCCGTTGACCCGCCAAACGGTGAAAAGTAGGCTCCATCTCAAGCCCACACCCGCTATTCTGGCGAAGCGTGGCCGCCGGACAATCAGAATTTCATTCATTGAACCGCCGAGAAGAGAGTGACCATGACAGACGGCGCCGCGCCTCGCTCCCGCGGAGGGAAACCGGCTCACGGGGAGCCGGTCGTAGACCGCGCTCTGCGCCTGCTCTCGGCGTTCGAGGCGCATGACGGTGCGCTGTCCCTGGAGCAGCTCAGCGTGCAGGCCGGATTACCGAAGGCCACTGCATTGCGGCTGGCGAAACGCCTCACGGAGTGGGGTGCTCTCGAGCGAACTCCCAGCGGCATGTACGTCATCGGGCTGCGGCTGCTCGAGATCGCGACGTTGTCCCCGCGCGGGCACGGCCTGCGCACAATCGCGTTGCCTTATCTGGAGGATCTACACCGCGCGACAGGCCAACACGTGCTGTTGGCCGTGCGGGATGGGCACGAGAGCGTGCTGGTCGAGCGGCTCTCGACCCACAGCGCCCCTGATGTCCATTACCGCATGGGCGGGCACTACCGCGTAGGCGGACGAGCACCGGTTCATGGCACCGGCGTCGGACGGGTACTGCTCGCTCACGGCCCCCGCGAACTCCAGCATGAAGTGTTGGCCGGCGACCTGAGCCTGCCGGGTGAGGAGCGCCCGTTGACGCCCGATCAGCTCCGGAAGATCCTGGCACAGGTGCGACAGGAGGGCGTCGCCATGGTTACCTTGCCCCGCCCTACGCCGATGTCCTCGGTCGCGGCGCCGGTCCTCGGATCCCGGCAGGAGGCAGTCGCCGCGCTGTCCGTGCTCGCGCCCGCAGGCTCGTTTCAGGCTTCAAGCCTGATCCCTGCCGTCCTCGCCGTGGCGCGAGCGATCTCACGTGCCGTGCAGCAGGCCGCCTCACCGACCGACAACGGCTGAGCAACTTCGCGGACGAGCTCTCCTACGGCTGTGCCCGCGTAGCAACGTCGGCAGGCCTCGAGGTGATGGCTTGCCTGTCAATCCCCCGGTTTCGTGGAGACCTTCCTATGCAGCCAGCTCTTCGGTGAAGCCGGCCCAGTAGTCATGTTCGTAGTCGATCGGGCTCTTCCAGTCGCACACGCTGTGTAGCCGACGTGCGTTGTAGAAACCGGTGATCCAGGTGACGATCTTCAGCCGGGCCTCGGTGCGGGTGACGAAGGTGCGCCGGTGCAGGTACTCGACCTTGAGCACGCTGTTGAACGCCTCGCTGACGGCGTTGTCGAAGCACGAACCGACGCGGCCCATGGACTGGGTCACGCCCGAACGCCGGCAGGCCCGGCGGAAGCGGCGGGAGGTGTACTCGCTGCCGCGATCACTACGGAAGATCACGCCCTTCACGTCGCCGCCACGGGTGGCGACGACCATGTGCAGGGCGGCAACGACCAGTTCGGCGTCGTGGCGTTCACCCATCGCGTAGCCAAGCAGGCGGCGGGAGAACAGGTCGATCACGGTAGCGAGGAAGAGCCTGCCCTCACCGGTTTCGATCTCGGTCATGTCGCCGCACCACACCTGGTCCGGTGCGTCGGCGGTGAAGTCCCGGCGCACGAAGTCCGGGGCTGCTGCCCGCCGTCCGGGCCTGGTCAGACTGCGGCGCCGGCGGATCTTCCGGCCGGCCAGGCCGAGTTCGGCCATGATCTTGGCAACGGTGTTCACCGACACCCGCACCAGCCCTTGCGCACCAGCGTGATCCAGATCTTTGGAGAGCCGTAGGTGCCACCCGAATCGTGGAAGATGCGTCTGATCTCCTCGGCGAGCCGTCCGCGCCGGATCTCACGGGCAGTCGTCGGCTTGTCGCGCCACTTGTAGAACCACGACTCCGACACCCCCAGCACCCGGCAGGTGACGCGGTGCGGCACCTGGTGCTCGGTCCTCTGGTTACCGATGAACGCGGCCACGGCCGCGGGATCCGCCTCGGTCACTTCACCCAGAGGACCATGCATCGCTTGAGCACATCACGCTCCATCTCCAGCTCGCGGATGCGCTTGTTCTTCTCCGCCGTCTCCCGGCGCAGCCGCTCCAGTTCGGCTCGCTCAGCCTCCCGCAACCGCCCGCCGGCCGCCGTCTCCACGGGCCGGTCGGACGTCGCCGTCCCGTTGCGGCGCCAGCGCGAGACCCAGCTGTGCAGCGTGCCCGGGTTGACACCGAGTTCCTCGGCGACCTCCGGGATCGGCTTCCCGGTCTCGATCACGATGCGTACAGCACCCTCACGGAACTCCGCGTCATAAGCGCGTTGCTTGGACCCCATGAAAGCTTAGATCAACGCGGCCCGGTCGTGGTGTTACTGAAGCCCCTGGATGACGCAGCTGTAGAGCAACGTCGTGACATTGACACGGGTTGGGTTGGCCTCGACCATCTGGGCGACGAACTCGGCCAGGCTCGGGCGCGGGTCGGCGCTCAGCAGCTTGTCGCCGAGCTCGACGTACTCGATGGTCTTGGCCAGCGAGCTGGCGTCGTTGACGGCGCCGGCCTTGCGGTGAGACGCGACGACGACCTGGGGGCTGCGGCTCTGGATCTCCTTCAGGGTGGCGATCCAGCCCTTGCGGGTCTCGGGGGCGCTCTCGAACAGGGGGACGTGCACGTCGTTGTAGGCGATGTCGCCGACAACGACGGCAGACAGCTCGGGCACCCAGACGTAGGAGGACTCGCTCAGGTCGGACTGGCCGGCCGAGACGCCGATGATGTCGTGGCCCTCAAGGTTGAAGCGGCCGTCGGCGGGCAGCGCCTCAGGGATGACGATTTCCTCGACGACGACGTCGGCGAAGATCGCGGAGTAGGTCGTGGTGTCGCGCTTGGTCTTCTGCTCTTCGGCGATGAAGGCGGCGGTGGCAGCGGTCGACACGACCTTGACGTGGGGGAGCCTCGCCTTGAGCGGAGCGATGCCGAGGTAGTGGTCGATGTGGCCGTGCGTGATGAAGATGTGCGTGAGCCGCTTGCCGCTCGCTTCGATCCAGTCGGCCAGGTTGCGTGAGTCCTCGACGGTGGGCAGCGTGTCGATCAAGACGGCGTCGTTCTCGCCTGCGATCAGCGTCACTGATGTCGGCGGCCAGGTCCAGCCACCCTCGGGCGGGTCGATGGGCAGCGCAATGTTCAACGGCCGGGTCGGCGCGTCGAAGGTTCTGAGGGTCAGGGCGGCGTTCATGGCTTTGCTCCTCATGGTGGGTATGTGAGTCGAAGAAATATTTTTGACCTGCAGGTACAGAATTAGGGTAGGCGGAAGGAGGAAGGGGAAATTGCCGTGTCAGAGCAGTGCGAGCGTCGCGTCGACGATGCGGGTCATGCGATCCGGACCCGGCTCGAGGCGTGACAGGACATGGAGTCCCGTAACGGTGTTGAGGAGCATGCTCGCCAGCGTCTTCGCGTCGACGTCGCTGCGAATGTCGCCCTCGCGCTGGCCTCGGGCGACAAGTGATTCGAAGACGCTCTCCACTTGATCGAACAAGTTGCGAACTTGCGTGGCCACGGCCTCGTCCAGGCGGCCGAACTCGACGGCGCTGTTGACCACCAGGCATCCGCGGCGGTCGGGATCGGCAAGGTCGCTTTCCGCGAAGAACATCAGGGCCTCACGCAGGAGGTCCTTGGCCGGCTCGGTTGCTTCCAGCCAGTACGTGAGAACCTCGACCCGAAGGTCGAGGTAGCGACTCAGGGCGAGGTCGAACAGTTGGCGCTTGCCCCCGAAGGCGTTGTAGAGACTGCCCTTGCCGATCTGCAGCCGATCGGCCAACTGCTGCGGCGAGGTCGCGCCGTACCCCTGTGTCCAAAAGACATGCATCGCCTCCGTAACAGCTCGGTCGGGGTCGAACTCCTTGGGGCGACTCATAGGACCAGCATGCCTTGTTTTTGACCCGCAGGTCAAGAGTTACGGTCCTGGGGCGACTTCACCTGACGCCCGAGGGAGGGCTTGTTGGTGTACGGGATGGTGGCTGGCCTGGTGTGTTGCTGGTTTGTTGAAAGGCCGGGTGACCGGTTCCAGCGGGGTGGCCGGGGTGTGCGAGCTGGGGCTGTGTGGTGTGCGCTGAGTGGGACTGGGTTTGTCGCAGGTGGCTCTGGTGTGAAAAGACTCGGCTGGTGTTTGTGCTGGTCAGGGCTGTTTGTGTCGACGGGGTGGCGGGGTTGGCGGCCTCCGCCTTGGGCGGGCAGTGGTGGGTTTCGGCGAGGTGGTCGAGGCGGATGGTGTCGAGTGATTGCTTACTGACCTTGAATGCGTGATGTCGTCATGGTGGCTCGCGCTGGAGGCCTGTGCCGGTGAGGCAGCCGTCGAGGACGTCGGGGCGGTACTGGAGCTGGCGTAGTCCCCGACGGACAGCGGTGATCAGGTCGTCGGGGTCGGCGAAGGCCCGGTTGGCCACGACGGTGCGCCGTAGTACGGACCAGATGCCTTCGACGGGGTTGAGGTCGGGTGCGTAGGGCGGCAGTTGGAAGAGGGTAAGCCAGTCACGGTCAGCGATGTAACGACGCATCCCTGCCGTGAGGTGGCGGGACCAGGTGCGGGTGGTCGGCGGCGTCATCGAGAATCCGGCTTCGTCCTCGAAGACGAGCCAGGCGCCGAGCGCCGCCACGGTCCTTCCACCTGCGGCCAGGTCTCCTTCACCCAGCCGGCCACCGCCGCCTCGTCTCGCTCGACGGCACGGCGAGCGAGAACCTGGCAGGTCCAGCCATGCCGTCTGAGCAGCGCGGCGACACCCTGGACGGTGTAGCTCTTGTGGAACCGGCGCCCGATCAGGGTCTTGATCCGCGACAGGGTCCAGGTCTGGTCCGGCCAGCCGTGCGCGACCGTGCCCTTGAGCAGTTCCCGCTCGAGCACGGCGAAGAGTTCGTCGCTGAGCAGCGGCAGCGATGCCGGCCCCTTCGAGGCCAGGGCTCTCGGCCCACCCTGTGACCAGGTCTTGCGCCAGCGCTGTACCGACCGGACGCCGACGCGCAGGTCATGCGCGATGTCCGCGTTCTCGTCGCCCTGCTGGAAACGCTCGGCCGCCTCCATCCGCAACTTCTCGCGAAACGCGCGCCGCTCGTCGGTCAGCCCGCCCCCTTGCGCGTACCTCATGCACCCGGCATACCGCAGGGATCATGGGCCGTCAGCCCCACCGACACCACGCTTTGAAGGTCGGTAACGGGGTCGTATCGAGCCAGAAAGGAGGAGACCAAAAGCGGAAAGTCAGGTGTCCAGAAGGCTGCCGATGAATATGTCCTCACACGTCAGGCGGGTCTTCGACAAGCCCTGCTCATACGTGTAGCGCAGGAATGTGTCGATCGTCTTCCGGTTCGCGGCGAGCCCGTGCTTCCACGAGCCCTCCCCCAGCAGCTTGCGATTTCGTTCGTACAGATGATCAAGCCACGGCACCATGTAGTCCGACTGCTGTCCCATCCTGCCGTAACCTTCGTAACGGTTCACCGCCGCGTCCCGGGACTCACAGAAGGCCTGGAACACAGCGTGCTCCAGCCCCGGATGCTCGGCGAGCAACCTACGGCGGATGACCACGGTGTGCATAATCGGGTAGATACCGGTCCGCGCGAAGTACTCGCGCTCGACAGCTTCCGCGTCCGGGAACAACGGGCGCACCAGTTCCGAACCGGCCATCACGCTCTGCGGGACGATCGCCGTGATCAATGCGTCGATCTCGCCCGCAACCAGCATCCTGTCCAGCGTCGTGCCCTCCGGCGTCGTCGTGACTTCAACGTCCGAAGGATGCAGGAACGGGATGAAGTCGAATGGCTGCTGGTACCAGTTCGTACCGCCTACCACCCACCGCGACTGATCCGGCGTCACACCGTAATCGTCGGCGAGGATACCCTTGGGCCAGATGCCGGCGTCGTGACCATACGTCGCGAACTCACCGATCGTCTTACCGATGAGGTCCTCCGGCTTGTCGATACCGCTCGATGCGTTCACATAGATCGCCGAGTGCCGGAAATGCCGGTTCGGAAACACCGGTATGGCCATGTATTCCGGGTCCGGCATCTCCAGGGTTCGCAGGTAGAATGTCAGCCCGAGCTCGGCCACGTCGAATCCGCGATTCCGGACGGTCTCTTCGAAGATCTCCGAAACGATCCCGAGACTCTCGAAGGTCGCCTCGGCGCCGTTGATCCGTACACTGCCGTCGAAAAGCGCGCTCGTGTTGTCGTATTTAGCGACGCCAACCCGCAAAGGGATGTCAGTCATCGTATTCCTCTCGCCACGTCTGCATGGATCGGTCAATCAACGCCGGATACCCGCGCGCAGTCGCTCCCAGTTCCCGGAAGCGATCTTCACGCGGTCCGCATCGCTCAGGTCCGCCTCTTGGAGGAAGCGGCGCGCGCCACCTGATGGGGCGACTTCGAAGGGATAGTCCGTGGCGAACATGATGCGGTCCACTCCGACGAGGTCGATCGCCCATCGCAGGTATCGCGGGCTGAACATACCGCTCGGCGTCACGGAGATGTTGGTGCGGAAGTACTCCACGAGCGGTCGTTCCAGTCCCGCGATCGCGGCGATCGGCTCGAGCCGTTCCAGGTAGAACAGCACGGACTCGCCCCAGTGCCCGACAACGACCTGCAGATCGGGGAACCGATCGAAGACTCCGCTGGTGATCAATCGCAGCAACTGCACACCGGTCTCGTAGTGCCAGCCGAGGCGATGCGTTCCCAGTGCCACGCCGGCCGCGTCCAGTCCGCTGTAGTAGGCCTCGCGCACCGACGGCGGCGGTGTCTGCGGATGCAGGTAGAGGGGTGCGCGCAGAGCCTCGGCAGCCTCGAAGATCGACCAGAACCGGGGCTGATCGAGATTCTCGTCGCGAGTGCGGCCGTACAGCATTGCACCGTCGAGCCCGAGTTCGGTCACAGCTCGTTCGAGTTCCCGTGCCGCCTTCTCCGGGGCCGGAGTGGCCAGCGCCGCAAGCCCCTGATAATGCTCGGGACGAGACCGGACTGTCTCCGCGATCAGCTCGTTCGCGGCGAACTGCAGGGTGACGGCCGCGTCCGCGTCCAGGCTCTGCACACCAGGCGTGGTCAGGGACAACACCTGCACATCGAGGCCGGTCTCCGCCATGTCGGCCAGCCGGCGCTCACCGAGGTCTGCCAGCTGGTGGGCCATCTCGCCCCTGCTCGCCGGGATCAATGCAAAGTCCTGCAGGATGGGATCCAGAGCCTGCCAGGCGGCGAGCACATCCGGGACGATGAAATGCTCTTCGAGACCGACGGACCTCAATGCCGAGGCGTCGCCTTCGAGATCAGATGCATCATTGCTATCTGTCATGTGGACACATCCATTGCGTATCAGCTGATCCGACATCATCGGATCCTGACTGGGTAACGGCCGTCAGTTCAACACCCGACCCAGGCCTCTCAGCGCCGCGATCAGGTTTGCCAGAACCTACGCATTGGGTCGGTGCCGTGAAACCTCGATTTCATTGAATGAACCCGCGCTCCTGTAAGCGGACCAACGCACTTGCCGCAGCCGTGTGACCACCCGGATGTCGCGGCTGAGTCGGCGATGAGCCGTTCGAAGGCACGTCCGCGAGATCTCGCTCCCTGCGCCGTCTTCGACCGTGGAGGCTCGCCGAGTTCCGCAAGGAGTTGCTCAGAGACTTCGACGATGCGCGCGAAGACCGGCGGGGCTCCGGGTGGCCTGTGCGGCGGCCTTCCTTCAGGTCTCGGGCGGCCAGTGCCAGGGCCTGCAGGCTGCCCTCCTCTCCGACCAGGCCGACCTGGTGGCCGGTGGCCTGGATGTCCATGACGGCGGCCATGGCGCCGACGTTGGTGCGCCACAACACCGCCTCCGGCCGCTCTGCCGGCCCCATTTCGGTGAGCGCTGTCTCGGCCGGTCATGCGGATCGAGGCGTCTGTGAGGGCGAGCCCGCGGTTGGCCTCGGCGGCCGGGCGGCCGAAGCGGAAGGACTGGGACAGGGACAGGGCGGTGCCGTCGAAGCCGGTCATGACGTCGCGGGCGCCGCGCCAGTGGTAGATGGCCTGGGCGGAGTCGCCGACCTTGACCAGCTGGGCGTGATCGCGCTGGTCGGTGAAGATCTGCTCGACCACAGGGTTGGTGTCCTGGGCCTCATCCAGGAGCAGGTATTCGGCGGTGGTCTGCGGGCGGGTGAGGGCCCAGATCTTCAGATAGTGGTCGCGGTCGAAGCGGACTACGCCGTCCTCGGGGTGTTGCAGGTCGTCCCACGCCTTGCGGGCGAAGGGCACGATCGTCTCGGCGAACTGGCCCGGGCAAGCATGAGGTTAAATGCCTCGCCCTCCAGCACCCGGCTCCGTTCGGCTCTCACGAACGGAGCTGGGCGAACATGCGAGGGCGACGGAGTCGTACTGATCGAAGCGGTATCGGCCCAAAAACTCAACTGACCGGAACGCATACCGCTTCGGATCAGCGGTCCATAATGAGTTTCCCGTCGATTCCTCGACCCCCTCAGGTCGTGGTGGCGTCCTTTTCCAGTTCCGCGTACCTGTCGAGGTGCATTGCCCGCATGATTTCGAGAGGGCTGTGGTACTTTCCGGGGTTGGCGGCGCGGTAGCCCGCGTCCGTTCCGTTTTCCTTGATGTGCTGCATCAATTGTGCGATGGCGTTGGCCGAGGCGGCCAACGGTGAAGCGGCGAACATCATGAAGGAGAAACCGGCCTCGGCCAAGTCCGCCGTGGTGTAACCCGCGGGCGGTCCGTCTCCCATTCCCATGACGGGACCGTTGATCTCCTTGGCCAACAACCGGAGCAGATTCATCTGTTCATCAGGCGACAGGTCAGCATACGGGCGGCCGTCGGCCTCCATCGTGATCGGCATGGCCATGTCGGCGCCGGCTTCGAGGTATGCGTTGCAACGGTCGATCACCTCGCGGATCGAGATGACGTCGGCGTCGGTGCGCGCCACGATGACGAAGTCAGGATCCGTGCGCGCCTGACACGCTGCGGTGATCCGTGCGAGCGCCTCGTCGATGCTGACCACGCTCCGGCCAGCCAGGACTGGGCAGTGTTTGGGCTGCTGCTGGTCCTCGATGTGCACGCCTGCCACACCGGCGCGCTCCATCTCCCGGATGGTGCGGTGCACGTTGAGTACGCCGCCGAAGCCGGTGTCGATGTCGGCCAGCACGGGAATGTCCACCGCGGCGGTCATCCTCGCCGCGTGTGCCGACAGTTCGGTGAGGCTCAGCAGACCGAGGTCGGGAGCGCCGAGTTGCGTCGCTTCGACGCCCAGCCCGGTGAGGTGAACGGCGTCGAAGCCCGCTATCTCGGCCAGGCGTGCCGAGAAGGCGTCGTAGCAGCCAGGAGCCACCACCAGTCCATCAGCGAGCAACTGGCGCAGCTTCGTGGTCATCTTCATGGGTGAAGTCACTTTCGTCGGATGCTTCGGGCCTAGCGAATAGCGTGCTCGGCCCCCACCGAGCGCAGTGCCCAGTTGCGGCTGCCCTTGGCATCGAGGATCTGCAGGATCACGTCACTGACCGCGGGGAACTGCTTCTCGGTGCCCTGCGTGACGTTCTTCGCGACACCCGTCCGCAGGTCGAGGTGGAGGTGGTCGCCGGTTTCCACGAACTCGCTAAGGCCGGGCAGGCCCCATGCCGCCACTCCCGCGTCGATCGCGGCGCGCAGGAAGAGGGCGTTGACACTCTCGGCGAGCAGGGCTCCGAGGCCGCTGGCGGACGATCCCATGATCGCGGCCATGTAGTAGTGCGCGTGACCGGCGCCGAGGTTCTCACCGGCGACCAGGATGTCGCCGGCTTGCACGGCGCCGGCCATGGCCGGGTCGATGTCCTCCAGGAGGTGCTTGGCGCACTCGTCCCACTGACGCTGCATGCCTTCCTTGTCGTACCGCGGGGACACCAGGTCAGTGGCCTTGATGTTGTCGCCGTACCTCCAGACTCTGCCGTCGAGAATCATCGGGTGGCCTCCAGGTCCTGCAGATACGAGGTGGGTTCGACGATCTTCCCGGCGACGGCGGAGGCCGCGGTTACCGCGGCGCTGCCGAGGTAGATCTCCGCTTCCTGGCTTCCCATGCGTCCCTTGAGGGTCTCCACCGAGGTGGATATGCACCGTTCGCCGTCGCCGAGCTTCAGTGGGGAAAGGTTTCCGCTGTAACAACCGCCGCACCCGGGCTGAGTGATCGTGGCTCCCGCGTCGAGGAACACGCGGAACAGGCCGGCCCGCTCGGCCTGGTCGGCCGTTTCGGCTGAAATGGGGGTGATGAACAGGCGTACGTCCGGGTGAACCCTCCGTCCCCGCAGTACTTCCGCCGCCAGGGCGAGGTCGGAGAGCCTGCCGCTCGCGCACGATCCGATGTTGGCGGCGTTGATCTCAAGTCCCGCGACGTCGCTGACCGGGCGCACCAGGCTGATCTCGTGCGGACCGGCCACCAGGTTCTCGAAGGTAGCCAGGTCGTAGTCGTACCGGGCCACGTAGTCGGCGTCAGGGTCGGGGCTCGCCGGCTCGAAGGGACTGCGGGCACGCCCGTCGAGATAGTCGGCCAGCACCTGGTCCGCCGGGAAGATCATGGTCAGTGCCCCGACCTGGACCGCGGCGTTGCAGATGGCCATACGCACGTCGACGGAGAGCCCGGCGAGGCCAGGGCCGGCAAACTCGATGACCCGCCCGTTCACCACATCGCCCAGGTCCCGGATGAGGCGATACCCGACGTCCTTGCCGTTCACTCCGTGCGGCAGGCTGCCGGTGACGTACACCTGGATGCACTCGGGGACCTGCATCCACACCTTACCGGTGAGCAGAGCGGCATCCGCCCCGTACATGCACGGCATCGCGAAACAGTTGGCGGCGCCCATCGTCGAGCTCTGGGTGTCCGTGCCCATGCAGATCGTGCCGGGAAGCGCCCAGCCCTGTTCCACGGGAATCTGGTGCGACAAACCGTTGCGGCCGTAGTCGTGGACGTTCTCGATCGGTATGCCCTGGTCCCGCGCGAACTTGCGGATCTTGGGGTGTTCGGTGACAGCGGCGACCGGCATCCAGTCCGGCTGGAAGCCGTGGTCGAAGCAGAAGATGACCCGCTCCGGGTCCCAGACCCTGAGCTTGTCGGCGTTGAACGCATCGATGAAGGTGGTGCCGTCCAGACAGGTCATCAGGTCTATGGAGGGCAACAGCACATCGCCTGTGTGGGTGTCCGTCTTTCCGGCTCTCCTGCCCAGGATTTTGGCTGCCATTGTCTGTCCCATGGCGGGTCTCCTCTGTATGAGCTATGTGGGCGTTTGAAGAGTGTTGGTGGCCGGGGACCGTCCTTGCGCCATCTTCTTGAGCGGCACGCTGATGTCCCCCAGCTGATCGAGACACGTCGAGACGTCCTGCATCACCAGGGAACGCCCCTGGACGAATTCCTTCGTGGAGTTCACGCAGTCCAGAGCGATGACGCTGCCCTCCCGGACGTACACGACCGAGAAGCGTCCCGCGACGATGTCGCCCCGGGTGACGGCCAGGTCGTGTCCCGCTGACAGGCCGACCGTCTGCAGCCGTATGTCGTACTGGTGGGACCAGAACCACGGGAGGGTCTCGTCCATGTGCGGAAGGCCGCAGATATGGCGGGCGACGATGTTCGCCTGGTCCGTCGCGTTGTGTACGGACTCAAGCCGGACCGGCCTACCGTGCGCGTACGTGTTGGCCCGCACCGCGCAGTCGCCGACCGCGTACACGTCCGGCAGGGATGTCATGCAGTGCGTGTCGACGACGACGCCGTTGTCCGTGCTCGCCCCCGCGCCTTGCAGCGGCGCTACGACCGGGTCGATGCCGATCCCGACGACGACCAGTCCGCAGGGGATCTCGGTGCCGTCCCCGAGTTCGACGGCGCAGACCCTTCCGTCACGTTCCTTGAAGCCGGACACGACGGCTCCCGTCCGGACGTCGACCCCGCGCCGGCGGTGTTCCGCCTCGAAGAACCGGGAAACCGTCTCACCCGCCACACGTGCCAGCACCCGGTCCGCCGCTTCGAGCAGCGTGACGTCCTTCCCGAGCTGCCGCATCACTGCTGCGGTCTCCAGTCCGATGTAACCGCCACCGATGATGCACACACGGCTGACGCCGTCCAGCGCATCGGTGATGCGGTCGATGTCCGCGGCGTTCCGCACGGAGTGCAGGCCCTTGAGACCTGCACCAGGACCGTTCCACTTCCGGGCGGTTCCACCGGCCGCCCACACCAGCCGCCGGTAGCCCAAGGACGTACCGTCGGTCAGGACGACCCGGTGGCCGACTGAGTCGACGGCCTCCACCGCCCGGCCGAGCACGAAGTCGACGCCCCGCTCCGTCCAGAACTCAGGCGGGCGTATGAGCAATTCGTCGAGGTGCTTGGTACCCAGCAAATACTCCTTGGACAACGGCGGGCGTTCGTACGGCAGGCTATGGTCGTCGCCGACCAGCGCCACCGACCCGGTGAATCCGTTCTGCCGCAATGCGACAGCCACCTGCGCACCGCCATGACCGCATCCGACGACCACGATGTCGTAAGGCTGATCGATGTTCATGTGCCTTGCTTCCGGTGATGGGGATGTTGAGGGGAGAGCCTGCGGGCTATCCGTTCGGTACGTCGACGACAATCCCGTCATGGTCTGCCGTGACCAAGAGCTGACAGCCGAGCCGGCTGTTCGGCCTGAGATCGTCGACAATGTCGAGGAGGTCGGCTTCCTCCTCGTCCGCGGGAGCGAACGTGTCCGTCCACTCCTCCGCCACGTGGACGTGGCAGGTGGCGCAGGTCAACTGCCCGCCGCATTCACCGACGATTCCGGGAACGCCATGGTTGACCGCTCCCTTCATCACGCTCTCCCCCGAGGGCACGTCCACCGGACGGGTCTCGCCACCGGGCAGGTTGTAATGTACTTTCGGCACGTTCCTGGTCTTCCTTCTCGCAGTGGCCGGGGTCAGGTTCGGTCGAACGTCACCGGGAGATTCACAAGCGCTGTGTGGTTGTCCGAGTGCTGCCACTCGAAGGGGCCCGCGACTCGCAGGTTCGTCATCCGCTGCATGGTCGCCGTCAGAGCGACCTGAAGTTCGAGCCGTGCCAGGTGCCGGCCGATACAGCTGTGCTCGCCGACGCTGAACGCCAGGTGCGGGTTGGGGTTGCGGCCCACGTCCAGCTGGTCGGGCCGGGTGAAGACCTCTTCGTCCCTGTTGGCCGAGACGAGCCAGCAGACCACCCAGTCTCCCTGGCGGACCGCTCGCCCACCGATCTCGCAGTCGCGGGTCGCGATCCGCCACTTGTACTTCGACGGCGTGACCCAGCGCAGGATCTCCTCGGTTGCGGTGGGCACCAGCGAGGAGTTCGACCGCAGGCGCTCCGCCTGCTCGGGGTGCTTCAGAAGTTCGAGGACGCCCACCGCCAGGCCGTTACGGGTGCTCTCCAGCCCGGCGGCCACGAACGAGAACGTCCACCAGCCGAGGTCGCGGTCGTCCAGTGGCCTGCCGTTCACTTTCAGCTGCGCCGCTACGGAGGTGAAATCGTCGCGGGGATCTTCGCGCCGTTGCAGAGCCAGCTCGAACATATAGCTGTGCAGGTTGTGCATCATCGTGCGCAGGGTGAGCCGCGAGTCGCCGTCGATCTGGTAGCGAGGGTCGTGCGGGCTGAGGAAACCGCCGCAATACTGCCGGATTTTGGCGCGGTCCTCCTCCGGAACGCCCATGATGTCGCTGACCAGGCGGGCGGGGAGCTGGGCGGCGACGTCCTCGACGAAGTCGCACTCACCGCGCGGGAGAACCTCCGCCATGATCGTGTCGACGCAGTCCTGGATCTGTTCCCGGAGACGGCCGACCGAAGGCGCCGCCCAGTGCTTGTTGAACGGTCGGCGGATCTGGAGATGGCGGGGTGGGTCCGTCATCGTCGGGTTGGATCCGTAGCCGAGAGGCTCGCGCTCCTCGGCGGACGGATACTCGGCGGTCTCCAGCATGATGCCGCCATGTTCGGAGCTGAAGGTTTCCGCATCTTCCAGTACGGCGGTGCAGTCCTCGTACCGGGTCACTGACCAAAAGGGGCGCGCCGAGTTCCCTTCGGTCCAGTGCACGGGGTCCTCGGCCCGCAGCCGGGCGAATACCTCGTGATGTCCTCCGGTGGAGAAGAACGAGGGCGTGGTCAGGTTGTTGTCGACATCCTGCCAATGAGTCACGGTGGTCACAGCATGTCCCTTCTCAGCGGGTGCCTTGTCCGGTCGAGGATGTCGGGAGCGCGGTGCTCGGCCGCACGTCAGTCGTCGCGTCGCCGCCGCGGAAGAGATCGACGAGTTCGCGGACACCGTCGACGAGCGAGTAGCGGGGTGTGAAGCCCAGTTCGCGCTGGGCTCGGGAGCCGTCCACTGCCGGCACCTTGGGTATGTAGTCGGGCGCTGGAGCCACTCGCACGTCCGCATCCGGGAATGCCGCGCTGAGTTCGGCCTCCAGCTCCTCGTTCGTGTAGGCCTTCAGCGTCGGAACGTTGAACAGATGGTGTTCGGGGCGGTCCACGAAGAGGGCCTGTACCAGCAGCTGGGCCATGTCCTTGTTGTAGATCGGCTGGTGCAGCGTGCTGGAGCCGAGCAGTTCGGTCGACTTCTCCAGCGCCAGCCGACGTACGGCCTCGTTGAAGAGCCCGGCGCCTCCGCCCAACCTGCCGATGCCGTAGACCAGAGCGGGACGGATCCCGATGATGTCCAGACCGCGGTCCTGCACGAACCGGTTCGCGACGATCTCCGCACCGAACTTCGACGCACCGTAGGGGTGCGTGGAGATCCGCGGATACTCCTCGGCGACGAGCGTGTTGTCATAGTCGTCGGGCGCCGAGAGCGCGGTGACCGAACTGGTCCACACGACGCGCTTCGCCTCCAGGGCGTCGGCCGCCTCGAAGATGTTCGCCGTGCCCAGCGTGTTCACCTGGAAGGCGGCCGCGGGGTCGCGCAGCGCGAACTGGGTGACCAGTGCCGCGAGATGGATCACGTGGTCCACGTGATGTCGCTTCATCACCCTCAGGATCGTGGGCAGGTCGGTGACGCTTCCCGCGACTACGGTGATCTTGTCCGCGACCGGTTCGAGGTTCGCGTGGTTGGGCTGGGAATCGAGCACCACGACGTCGTGGCCTAGCTCGACCAGGCTCTCGACGACCCGCCATCCGATGAGGCCCGAGCCACCTGTGATCAAGACGTGTGCCATGTTCCTTCTTCGTTCTGAAATTCGGTGCGGAGATCAGGATCGACGCTGCGGGAATCGGTCATGTCCGGGGCGTGGAAGAGGTCCGCGCAGGTCTCCTGACTCGGAGCTCACGACGGGTCGCCCTGGAGGTCGATGGGCTCGACCGGCCGCACCTCCCACTCCGTCACATAGTCGTTCACCGTCTGCAGCGCGATCCGGTCCGGGTCCTCGTAGTAGTGCTTGGCGGCGGTGTCGATGTCACCGCTGTAGGCGATGGCCCAGGTGAGCATGTTTTCCTCGCGGTCGGCGAAGGCGCAGACAACGCGGAACCCGTGCCTCTTGCGCACCACCACGATCTGCTTCATCACTTCGAGGAGCTCGGGCCACTTGCCCGGAACGACGGTGTAGCGCCGCAGCAGCACATGCTCGCCGCTGTTGCCGTAGGAGGTCGTATCCCCTGCCTGTGAGTCCATGATCGGACCCTCCGTTCTGCGGTCGTGCGGATTGTTCAACAGTTACACTGTTGAGCGACTCAGTCAATACGAAATTGTGCAACAGTTGAGCGTTGGCGTACCATGGGCATCCGAACTCGAGCGGGTGGACCGCCCACAGATCACGGAGTTGATGCGGGCCATGGACGGTGCCCAAGCTGCTGGCGGCCAGGCGCCTCTGGGGACGGTGTCTGCGGTCGACGCGCTCGCCGCGGCCCTGTCGGAGCGGGTGATCGCGGCCGACCTGAAGCCAGGGGACCGGATCCGTGAATCCACACTGGCGGCCGAATACCAGGTCGCCAGACACACGGCACGATCGGCCCTGAGCCGGCTCACCACGAGCGGACTGATGACCTATCAGCCCAATCGCGGATGGTCGGTGTCGGAGGTTTCCCCGGAGGAATTCGCCGATATCACGTTCCTGCGCATCGGCCTGGAGGTCCAGGCGATGCGAGAGATCGCGGCTCGCGGAGAGAAGGTAAGCCCCGAGGCCAGAGGGCTTCTCGAACAGCTACTGAACACCGAGCTGGAGATGTCCTGGCCCGAGCGGCTGAAGATCGACATGGAGTTGCACCGCGCTCTCGTGGACCAGGCCGGAAGCCAGCGCCTCAGCGAGGCCTACCGCGGTGTGCAGCTCTCACTCCAGCTGTATTTCGCCGCCCGGCTCGATTGGTTCGAGAGCATGCCGGAGAAGGAGTTCCGAGACTTGCATCGCACGCTGTGCGATGTCATCGACTCCGGCGATCCGGACCTGGTCGAGCGTCACCTCAGACAACAGCTCGACTACAACATCACCTCCGACTGAAAGGCCTTCGGTCAAACGAAGGCCTTCCCGAACCAACCATCGGGGACAGCGATCCCCGCAGACGCCGCTTGACGAGCTACCGCGCGGGATGTTTACCACCTCGCCCACGCCAAAGCCCCTGGCCGAGCAAACAGCGCCCAGCTGAGAGGAAGTGTCGGGTGCTTGCGCGGCAGCAACTCCGTCGACCCGCTCGCGGATGAGTTCGGTGTGAACCTGTGGGGCTCGGTTATTCATCGTTGCTGGTCAAACGCTCCACCCGGCGTGCAGAGAGCTGCGACCATAAGGGGATGCTCGTGTCGCTCCTATACCAGGTGACTCGACGCCTTCTCGCCGTCCCGACGGTGCTTCTACGGCGGGACACCTCGAAGGAGGCCGAACTTCTTGTCCTGCGCCACGAAAACGCCGTGCTACGACGCCAACTACAAGGACGAGTACGGTACCAACCCGCGGACCGCCTGTGGTGCGCCTCCTTGTCCTCACTGATCCCCCGCCGCCGCTGGGCCAAGGTTCTCCCCATCACGCCCAGCACGTTATTGGCTTGGCACCGCAACCTCGTCGCCCGCCGATGGGACTACTCCCGACGACGCCGAGCTCCCGGACGGCCACCCACGCAGGCCGCCGTCAAGAAACTCGTACTGCGCCTCGCCCGCGAGAACAGCCGATGGGGCCATCGCCGGATTCAAGGTGAACTGGCCCGGCTCGGACACCCGATCGCGGCCTCGACCGTCTGGCAGATCCTCCACACCGCAGGCTTCGATCGCGCACCACGCCGCACCGGTCCAACCTGGCGCGAGTTCCTCTCTACGCAGGCCACCGGCCTGATCGCCTGCGACTTCATCCACATCGACACCATCAGCCTGCAACGTCTCCACGCTCTGATCTTCCTCGAGCACCACACCCGGCGCCTGCACATCGCAGGCGTCACCGCACACCCCACCGCTACCTGGGCCACCCAGCAAGCCCGCAACCTCGCCACCGACCTGGGCATACACATGGACTCGCTGCGCTTTCTCATCTGGGACCGCGACAGCAAGTACACCGACGCCTTCGACGCCGTGTTCCAGGCCGAGGACATCGAGATCATCAAGACGCCGTTCCGCGCGCCGAAGGCCAACGCCCACTGCGAACGAGTGATCGGCACTCTCCGCCGAGAAGTCCTCGACCACATACTCATCCTCGGCGAAGCCCACACGCGCCAGGTCCTGGCCACATACCAGAGGCACTACAACGCGCACCGCCCCCACCGAGCCCGACGCCAACTACCTCCCCATGCAGACGGGCAACCACCTCCGGTCCTGGAGCCGGCCAGTGGTGGTGATGACCGACATGACCGCCTACGCCGAGGCGCTGCGCGAAGTGTCCGCGGCCCGGGGCGAGGTCCCGGCCCGCCGCGCCTACCCCGGATACCTCTACAGCGACCTGGCCTCGCTCTACGAGCGCTGCGGCCGGATCCACGGCCGCACGGGCTCGGTCACCGTGCTGCCCGTCCTCACCATGCCCGCGGGCGACATCACCCATCCGGTGCCGGACCTGACCGGATACATCACCGAGGGGCAGATCGTACTCTCCCGCGAGGTGCATGCCCGGGGGGTGTATCCGCCGGTGGACGCCCTGGCGTCACTGTCCCGCCTGATGCGCAAGGGAGCCGGTCCCGGGCGCACCCGGCCCGACCACCTGGACCTCGCGGCCCAGACCCTGGCCGCGCTCGCCCGGGCCCGGCAGATGAACGAACTGTCGGACCTGGTGGGCGAGGCCGCCCTGAGCCCGACCGACCGCCGCTACCTCGACTTCGACGAGGCGTTCCTGCACGATTTCTTGCATCAGCGTCCCGACGAGGCCCGTCCTTTGGACCGGACGCTGGACGCCGCCTGGCAGGCGCTGCTCACCCTCCCCCGCGGAGAGCTCACCATGCTGCCCGCCGCGCTGCTGGACGCGCACGGCGCCCGGGCGGAGCCGGACGGCGGCGGCGAGCGGGACGGGCGGGAGCCATGACGGCCGCGACCGGGCCCCCGCCCTCACGTGCCGGACGGCTGCGCGTCCGGCACAGCCTGGACGTCGCACTGCGGGGTGCGGAGCTCCTGGAGCGGAAACTGCGCATCCTGCGGACGCGGCACGAGACCCTGCTGCGAGCCGAGGAAACCAGCGCGCAGGCATGGCGACGGGCCGTTCGGGAGGCCGAAACATGGCTGCTGAGAGGGGTGGTCCTGGGCGGCGAGCACACTCTGGAGGCAGCGACTGAGGGGCTCGGTGCCGCTGACTTCACCTGGCGTGAAGAGTCCACGGTCGGCGTTCGCCACCCCGCGCTCGCCTCGTGCCGGATCCCGGACCGCTCCCCCGACGCGGCCACGCCCGGCAACACCGCCCTACTGCACGCCGAGGCCGCCTACCGTCAGGCGCTGTCGGCCGGCACCGAGTACGCGGTCGCGCAGCAGGCCGCTCGGATCGTGGGGGCTGAGGCGGGGCACACCCGCCAGCGGGTCCGCGCCCTGCGACGCCATTGGATTCCCCGGCTGGAGGAGACACTCGCCCGGCTCGACCTGGCTCTCGAAGAGAGCGAACACGAGGATGCCGTACGCCGTCGCTGGGCCGCGGCCAGGCGGGGATGACCCGCTCCGCCGTCATCGTCGACGGCCACCGGCCGTCCGGACATACGTCCCAGTGGCAGACCGCCCTCCCGACGGCGGACCATGTCAGGTGGGGGTTCGGTGAAGCGAGTTCCGAGGGCCGGACCATGGACCGAGGCGAATATTGCGACGCACACGGACTCGGCATCCGCACGTACATGCGCCAGTCCGCATCCGGAAATCCCCTGCTGCGGCGCTCCGACCGGGTCCAGTTCTGGGTGTCCGTTCTGCTGATGGCCCTTCTGGCCGTCGGGCTTCCCGCCGCGTCCCTGAATGCCGGATGTGCCGTCTACACGTCCCAGATGCACACGGCACACGTCCAGGCGGCACAACGGCACCAGCTCACCGCACGCCTCATCGGCGATCCCGTGGACAGCGGAACCGGCAGGTGTCTGGGCCGGGTCCGCTGGACCGGAGCGGATGGCATCGAACACACAGCCGTCGCCCACGTGGCACGCCGCGCGACGCGGGGAGCCGACGTGATGGTCTGGGTGGACCGTCACGGTGACGTCGTCGAGGCACCCTTGCGGCCAGCTGTCGCGAGGACCACCGGGTGGATCGCGGGCACCGTCACGGCGGGTGCCGTGACACTCGTCATCCTCGGCCTCCGGACGGGCATCGCTCGCGTCATGGACCGCCGCAGGCAGGCTCGGTGGGGCGCCGAATGGGACCTGCTGGAACCCCGGTGGTCCCGGAGGCTTCCCTGAGCGTGAGGCATGCTCCCCGCAGCCGAGCACACCACCGCGCCCGGGCGTCGCCGCCGTCCCCTCGGCCGCCGACGCTCATGCGGCCGCGGAAGGACCTTGCATGTCATCGGTGCGGAAGGAGATGCGCTCGCTGACCGAGACCACTCCGTCCACGCTCCGGCACAGCCGGACGATGACCGGAATCAGACTTCGCAGTTCCACCGAGCCGCTCAGCGTGACCTCGCCTTCCCGCACCTCGACCGTCACGGCCGAGGGAGCCAGACGCAGGGTCCGGCTCAGCACATCGCGGCAGATCTCGTCGTGAATCGCATCGTCGTGGCGCAGGAAGATCCGCAACAGGTCACCGCGGCTGACGATGCCCAACAGCGTGTCGGTCTCGTCCACGACGGGAAGCCGTTTGATGTCGTGGACCGCCATCAGCCGGGCGGCCTCGGCCACCGTCCACTCGGGGCGTACGCACACGGCAGGGGCCGACATCAGCTCCTCCGCCCTCGCCCCCTCGGTCTTCGCCCGCTCCCATGCCTCCGGATGCGGGAGCAGGACCCGCCCGGACGGATCGGCCTGCCCCGACACCTTGCGCAGCAGATCGGCCTCGGACACCACCCCCATCGGGCGCTCGGAAGCGTCCACGACCGGCACCGCCGTGACGTCGTTCTCCGCGAGGAGCAAGACGAGTTCCTTGAACGGCATGCCGAGCGGGGCCCGGACCACCCCGCGGGTCATGAGTTCTCCGACTGTCCTGTGGTGCATCTGCCGCCTCCTTCGAGGGACTCGTACGAACACCGAGCCGGTCCCGTTGCCGGCTGCCAAGGGTGACAGCTCGCGAACCGCCGCCGGATGTGCCTCACGGCTTATGCGACCGGCCATTCGGCCCAGGACAGGGCTTGCCCGCCGTGCCATGGTGGAAAGAGAAGGAACGAACGGCAGGGAGGCCGGGAATGCATGCCCATGTCGGTGACCAGCTGATCGTCGAAAGCCCGACCACAGGCGCCACCAGGCGGGACGGTGAAATCATCGGGCTCCACCATGACGACGGAACACCTCCCTACGACGTGCGGTGGTCGGATTCCGATCGTGTCAGCCTCGTGTTCCCCGGCCCGGACGCACACATTCACCACATCGAGCACGCGTCGGAAAGACCCCGGGGCCCCATGGCCCCCGGATATCGGTGAGTGTTCAACCGCCGTCCGACGACGCCGTCGCGGCGCTGGCACGGGACGCCGCAGCCGCCCCGTCGATGCACAACGCCCAGCCCTGGCGGTTCCACTACTTCCGAGGCAGGCGCGTCTTCCACCTCCGGGGAGACCTCCGGGGTTCCCTGCCACACTCCGACCCGGACCTGCGCGCCCTGCACATCGGCTGCGGCGCGGCCCTGATGAATCTGCGGATCGCGGTCGCGCACGAGGGCTGGCAGGCGTCCACCCGGCTGCTTCCCGTCCCCGCGGACCCGATGCTGCTGGCCTCCGTGATGCTGACCGGCCCCTCCGACGGCGACGACCTGGCATCCCTGTACCCCGCTGTGCACGCCCGGCACACCAGCCGTTATCCCTTCGCCGACAGGGCGATTCCCGGTCCCGTGCGCACCGCTCTCGTCGACGCCGCACACCGCGAACACGTCTCGCTGTCGTTCGCTTCGGGGTGGCACCTTCAGGCCGTACTGGACCTGGTGCTGGAGGCCGAGGCCCGCAACCTCACCGATCCCGGTGTTGCGGCGGACCTGACCCGCTTCACCCGTAGGGCGGACGATACGCGGCCCGCCACGGAAGGTGTCCCGGAGTACGCCTTCGGGCCACGACGCCGGACCGGCAAGGCACCGGTGCGGGACTTCGCGGGTGGCAAGCCGGTCCCCGGCCGCCCGGCCGCCGACTTCGAGACCGCCCCCCACCTCGCCCTGCTGAGCACCGGACGGGACCGGCACGAGGACTGGCTGCGCACGGGCCAGGCGATGGAACGGGTCCTGCTGCACGCCACCCTTGAGGGCCTGGCCACCTCGTTCGTCACCCAGGCCTTGGAATGGCACGACCTGCGCTGGCCGCTGCGCGACCCGATGTCCGGCTCGGCGTATATGCAGATGGTACTGCGGCTGGGCTATGGGCGGCCGGGCGCGCAGACTCCCCGGCGGCCGGTCCACGAGGTCCTGGACATCGAGCCGTAACCCGCCTACCCGGTCGCGAAAGCCACGCTTCAGGACGGACTCGCCGCCCCAGCGTGTCCAGGGGCCCTGAAGTGGCATTCGACCTCCACGACACCCTCCACGGCCCGGGCAAGGCGCGCGGCCACCGGGATCAGCGCGGTGTCGTGCAGCTCTCCGCTGAGCGTGACCACGCCCTCGTCCACCCGCACATGGACGGCATGTCCGAGGCCGGGGAAGAGGCAGGCCACCACCGTGCGACGGACCTCCTCCGCGATGTCCTCGTCCGCCCGGAGGAACACCTTCAGCAGATCGCCCCGGCTGACGATGCCCTGCAACATCCCCTCGGCATCGACCACGGGGAGCCGCTTGACCCGCCTGACGGCCATGATCCTGGCTGCTTCGGCCAACGTGGCGTCCGTGTGCACGGTCACCGCCGGGGTGCTCATCAGCTCCTCCGCCGTCACCGCCCTCGCCTTCGCGAGGTCGGGCAAGCGCCGCATCTGCTCGAAACGGTCAGGATCACTGTCCCGGAACTCCTCCTTGGGCAGCAGATCCGCCTCGGAGACGACTCCGACCACCCGCCCTTCGCCTTCCAGGACCGGCATGGCACTCGCATGCCACTGGCCCAGGGTCTGCACGATTTCTTTGAACGGCGCGTCCCGCCCGACAGCGACGACCGTTCGCGTCATCACATCGCTCACGATGTGCGGAGTCTCAGGCACGGCCCTTCCTCCTCTCGTCGGCTTCCACCCGGCGTTTCCGGTCAGGCCGCCGCTTCAAGTGTCCGGCGGGCGGAGCCACTCGGCCACAGGAAGCGGTGTCCGACGGGTGCCGACACCGTTCACAAGCTCCGGCGGCCACCAGCTCAGCAGATCCGGGCAATCGCTCACCGGGCGGGAGGGCCCGATGCGGGCCACCGCGCCCGAGGGGGGACGTCCCGCGTGCGGGGCCGTGCCCGGGCCCACGTAGGTTCACGGATGATGAACCCACCGGCGCATCTTCCCGCCCGACTGCCTTGTCCTCTGGCAGCCCGTCAGCCGGACCGTTTCACGACCTTGGACGTCTTGAGGACTCTTCCTCTTGCGTCCAGTGCCCTGACTTGGAAGTACGGTCCGAGGCTGTTCGTGGTGATGGCGGTCTCGAATCCGGACCGTGGGGCGCGTCTGACGACGAGCGCCAGTGAGTCGGGATCGGGTCCGGCGAGTACCTGCCACGCTCTGGTCTGCGTCGAACCGTTCCAGGAAGCGTAGACGACGCTGCCTCCCCCACGGGCCCGTGCCGCCGCGCTCGGTGGGTAGTACGGCGTGCCGGTCCACTCGTACCGGAACGCTCGGTACGAGATGTTGGAGCCCGGCAGCTTCGCGTCGTAAAGCAGGCTCTGCGAGCCGTCGCCTTCGGTGTTCCCCGCGCCCCCGTACTCCGAGTAGTACGGACTCTGACCCCACCCGATGAATTCGTTGCCGTTGGAAAGGGCCTGGGTGTTTCCCTGGGTCGGCGAGTACAACGGCGGCTCGTGGTAGTAGGTCTTGTCCACGGTCGCCCTGCGGTTGCGGAAGTCAAGGTTGAGGATCAGGCCGTGTGACTGCTGTTCGGGTGCGCCGTCGGGCAGGTCGCAGCAGCCGTCGTCGAACATGCTGATCCGGCTTCCCGGCCGGAATCGGGCATCGTGCTGCCAGAAGAAGTCCGCGTTCGGGCCGAAGGTGAAGTCGCTCTTTTTTCCGCCGAGTTGCCAGCGGATCCTGCCGGACCCCTTGGAGACATTGTAGATCGCCCACATGTTCCGGGCCGAGATCAACAGTTGGTCTCCGGGGCCCTCGTCGATGGAGTTGATGTGGAAGGCGTCCCACACACCATCGGATGACGACGCGCTGGAGACCGGCTCCTCGGAGTCGGCCGGGTCCAGGTGGTCCAGCGCGTTCCACGAGTAGATGAGTCTGCCCGTGGCGAGGTCGACCTCCTGGACTTCGCTGTTCAGGATGGCTCCGTTCTCCGGACCTCCATAGGGCGTGAGATCCATGGGCACCGGCTTGGAGGCGAGGAAGAGCGCGGTGCCCCTGCGGGTCAGGGTGAACTCATGCTCGTCCGGGTAGTAGCCGTGATGCGCGAAGACCGTCCTGAGCAGGCGGTAGTGAGTGTCGTAGATGTAGTAGCACCCGCCCGGCTCCGGCGCCCCGGCCGGCAGGTTCGTATACCACGGCGGAAGGGCGAGGGACCCCTGCCACCAGGTCAGCACCGGCTGTCCCCGGTCCCCGTGGGGGTCGTAATAGGTCTGGACCTTGAAATCGGCGTTCTGGAGGTTGCTGGAGGGCAGCGGGCGGAACCAGACTGGATCGCCGGAATTATCGTTGATCAACGCTCCCGTCTGGCCAACCATCTGTTCCGCGCTGAACGGGCCGACGAAAATGTCTCCGCGGGCAGTCCCCGGTCTGTTCTCCGTCACGCTCACCCGCATGGGGTGAAGGCCCGGCTCCGAGACGAAGCTCCATACGTCGCTGCCCGACAGGATGGGGGGTGGAGTACTTTCCGATGGGGGAAAGGGCTCCGTCGCGCACAGGCGGGCGTGCCCCCGCGTGCTTACCGCGGCCGAGGGCACGCCGTTCGCGACGACACACCCCGCAAGGAGCATGCAGGCCCCGATGGTGCGGCGGGTCCCTCTTCGTGCCCGGTGAGCCTGCGGCTCTCGCGTCGCCATGGCCGTCTCCTTCGCGCGTGGGCGCCGCTTCTCCGATGGCGGTGGACCCGGAGTGATCAAGATCAGGGATCGCTTCTCGGGTGAGGGTAAGCAGCGAGAGCCGTCTGCACCTGCGTGACGTCAGTAAGGAGGCCATTCGGCAGCTTCGGTTTCACTCAGCCGGGCGACTGCGCCGTCGCAGGACCCGTCAGGTACGCTCCTCCGTCCGGGCCGTCTCCTCACACCGGCCGCCACAAGGAACCGGGCCGGCCACGACTCCGCCGAGCGAGGGCGTTCCTTCATAGGAAGAGAGCATGTGCGGTCGTGCTCCTCATCGGCGGGTTCACCGCTCCCTCAGGAGGCCCGGGCAGCTCCAGCGGTGTGGCGGACAGCGGGGACGTGGCGACTTCGGCGAGCATCCGCTCGTACCCGCCGAGGAAGTGGGAGGGTATCCGGCGCTGTCTCATCGCCCCGCTCCCTGTGGTCCGCGGGGTCCGGTGGGCGATTGTCCGGCGAGGAGTTCGCCCAGGCCCTGGCGGGTGACGGCCAGCACCACACGGGCACCGTCCCTGCCACCTCGGTTCGGACACCGGACCGAGAGCCCGGCGGGACGTGCCGCTCGGGATGGCCATCTGCGCGCTGACGTACGACGGTGGGGTGCGCCACCCCACCGTCGTCGGCGGGGCAATGGGACTGATCCTGCACACCACCCGTCACCAGGGCGAGGAGCTTCCTCGGGGGCGCACGGAGCATCTGCTGCGGCCCCTCTCGGCAGGGGTGGCGGTGCCACTGTTCGCCCTGTTCGCCGCCGGCGTGAGCATCTCGGCCGCCGCGCTGGGCGAGGGCGTCGTGCCGAGGGCGGGAACTGAAGGTGGCCCGGTGATGCGTACGCGGGATCTCTCCGAGTCTCACGCCCTTCGTGAGCACCGACCCGAGCTACCGCAGCCAACCGGACGCCGACGCACTCGGCACCACCGCAACCGATGCCGCGTCATGCACTGAGCGCTCAAGCTCCGGTGAACACGGTGCAGGCGGCATCTGCAAGCAGACACAGCCAGGGCCGCGTTCGCCTGCTCAGCGACGTACCAGGGCCGCAGGCGCTGTGGATCTCCTCCTCGCATGCCCCCGCCGTCATTCGTGGGGGACCACGGCGACCGGGCAGGCGGCGTGGTGCACGGCCGCCTGCACCACGGGGCCGAGGCGGGGGCCGAGGGTGGGTGGGTGTTTTCGCCGTCCCACCATCAGCAGATCACTGTCGGCCGCGGCCTGTACGACCGCCTGCGCGGGGCTCTCCAGCCGGAATTCGTCGATGACACTCACCCGGGGAAACTTCTCGCGCCACGGCCGCAGGACCTCGGCCAGTTCCTGTCGGGCCTGCTCGGCCAGGTCCCGGACCACGTCGGTCTCCGCGCCGCGGGCGGTGTTGTACACCGGGCCGGGCTTTCTTCCGTGGACGGCGTGCAGCGGGACACCACGGGTGAAGGCGGGTGACGTAGGCGAACTCGAGGAGGTTGTCCTGGGGACCGTGCAGGCTCAGGCCCACGACCACATGCCGTCGGCGTTCCTCCGCCGCCCGGTCCCCGCGCACCAGCACCACGGTCCGCTCCGCCCGACCGACGACCTGCAATCCGATGTCACCCAGGAAGAAACTCGCCACCCGGTCCAGCCCCCGGGAACCGAGCACCAGCATCCGCGACCGCGCGGCCGCGTCGAGGAGGGCCGTCTCGGCCTCGTCCGGGACCAGATCCTCCATGATGGTCAGTCGCGGATGGAGGCCGGACAGTTCGGTGTGCGCTTCGTACACGATCCGCTGCGCCCAGTAGTTCTGCTCGTCCGCAGCGGGACTGTCAGGCGTGGGCGGCGACAGCAAGATCCACGCGTGTGTCAGACGCAACGCCAGTTCACGCCGCTCCGCCTCGTCGGCAACCCAGCGAGCGGCGGCCAGGCTCTCGGCCGAACCGTCGAGGCCCACGGTGACCACTTGTTCCATGGCGGTTGCCTCGTCTCACAAGGAGTCCCTCTGCACATGGGAAGTACCCCCAAACCGTTCGAACCACCGCCCCGGTCGATGGGTGTGGCACCTCGTTCGGACTCGCGGCCACGCCGCTGGGACGGGAACGTCTCGCACGGGAGGAGGAACATGAACAGCCACGCGCCTCGGACGGACCACGCGACGCCACCTCCCCGGCTGCCTCGATGCTCGCCCTTGCCATGATCGGGTTCTTGGTCGTGTTCTGGGCGTGGTCCATGCTCGTCCCGCTCGCTCGGCATAGGCACAGGTGGAACGGCCATCTCCGCTGCGTATGGCCGTCGCCAGGCGCCCTGCTCCGTCGAGTTGCGGGCTCGACCGCGTCAGCGGCGGGGCAGCGACAGGGCGTGGCTCTCGCCGGGTGCGAGCGTGATGGTCCGGTCGGGGAGTACCAACCGAATCGGCCTCGCGATCGGAGTCGGGAACAACGACGCGAAGTCGGCCGCGGTCCAGGCGGAGGCTCACTCCCCAGTGGCCGCGGTAACGGAGGGAGAAGCGGAAGGCGGGCATTTCCGGCAACGGGGCCGGGTCCAGATGGAGTGCCCCGTCGTGGGCGCGCAATCCAGTCAGTCCACGCTGGACCAGGTCCAGGGTGCCGGCCATGGCGCCGAGGTGGATGCCTTCAGGGGTGGTTCCGCCCTGGATGTCGGCGACATCGGATTCCAGTGCCTGACGGCAGTATTCCCAGGCCGCCGAGCGCTTGGTCCGGGCAAGCACCCAGCCGTGCACCAGGCTGCTGAGAGTGGAACCGTGGCTGGTGCGGCTCAGGTAGTAGTCCACGGTGCGGCGCCAGACCACGTCGTCGACGGTGTATCCGAGCGTCCGGAAGAGCGCGGCCAGTTCCTCCTGCGCGAAGAGGTATCCGAGCATGAGGACATCGGCCTGCTTCGACGCCTGGTAGCGGTTGACCGAGTCGCCCTCGGCCTCGAGGATGCGGTCGAGGCGGCGGATGTCCCGGTACGTGGCGCGGTAGGCGTCCCAGTTCAGCTCGACCAGGTTCCCGTAGCCATCGAACTGGCTGATGACTCCGGCCTGGAAGGGCACGTACAGCCGCCGCGAGATCTCCTCCCAGCGAGCGAGTTCGGCCTCGTCCAAGGCCAGCCGCTCCAGCAGCTCCTGCCGTCGCCACACCGGCAGGCCGCGGGCGAGGTCGAGCGCCCGGCCGAGCACCCAAGCGGCGGTGACATTGGTGTACGCGTTGTCGTCCAGGCCCGGCCGAGGGGCGCCGGGATAGCCGTCGTGGTACTCGTCCGGGCCGACCACGCCCCGGATCCGGTAACGGCCGAGGCCGCCGTCGAAGTCCGCGAGGTCTCCCCAGAAGCGGGCGATCTGCAGGACCATCTCGGCGCCCTCGGTGTGCAGGAACTCGGTGTCGCCGCTGGCCTCGCAGTACTGCCACACGTCGTACGCCACCGCGGAGTTGACGTGGTGCTGCAACCGGGAGTGGTCCGGCAGCCAGTGCCCCGACCGCGGGTTGTAGTGCAGCCGCGGTGTCTCTTCCCGGCCGTCACTGCCGCTCTGCCACGGGTACATCGCTCCCCGGTGTCCCGCCTCGCGGGCGGCATGGCACGCCTGCGGCAGGCGCCGGTGGCGGTAGCGAAGCAGCCCCCTGGAGACCTCGGCAAAGTGCAGGTTCAGATAGGGCAGGACGAACAGCTCGTCCCAGAAGACGTGCCCCCGGTACGCCTCGCCGTGCAGACCGCGCGCCGGGATACCCACGTCCAGGTCGGCGGTGTGCGGCGAGAGGGTCTGGAGCACATGGAACAGATGGAGCCGGAGGATGCGGCCCGGTTCCCCGGGCACATCGAGTTCGGCGCGCCGCCACAGCCTGGCCCAGGCCGCGGCGTGCGAGGTGAGCAGTTCCGGGAAGTCCCCGGCCGCCTCCGCACGCTCCACCGCCGCCCGCAGCGGATCGCCGGTCGCGAGGTCCCGTGACGTGTGCAACGCCACGACCTTGTCCACGGTGACCGGCCGGCCCGACTCGATGGGTATCACCAAGCGGTGGCCGATACGGCGGCGGCCGGTACGCAGACGGGACGACTCGGGCTCCGCCCCCGCGACCCGCGTGCGCGCGGCGAGCGCGACGCCGACATCCGACGTCCGGGTCCGACACCGCAGCCATACGGCGCCGGATTCGGCTCCACCGGCCCGCACCTCGGTCAGGTGCTGCTCGCTGAGCCCTTGGTAGCGGCGCACGTTTGCGTTGCGCACATCGCCGTCCAGCGCCGATTCGACCTCGACCCGTCCCGACCAGCCCTCCGCCGTCAGAACGGTCCGCAGCGCGGCCACGTGGGGGTCACCCATGTGGACCAGCCTGGTCTGCTCCACACCCAGCCGGTGCCCGGAGTGGTCGCGGTAACTGATCGTCCGGGTGAGCGTCCCCGTACCCATGTCCAGGACCTGCCGGTAGTCGAGCAGCAGGCAATGGTCCGGGGAGAACCACGCGCCGGTGGTGCCGTCCTCGGGCAGCAGCCGAAGGCGCAGCGGCAGCCAGTTCGGCAGATTGACCATGTCCTCGTTCTCGACCTCGTGGCCCGAAATGTCGGAGCGCAGCCGGTCGTAGCAGCCCGCCACATACGTCCCCGGGTAGTGCACCGGGCCGGACCTGCTCTCGGGCGCCGCGCCACGGGTCGCGGTATAGCCGTTCCCCAAGGCGCACAGCGCCTCTCGCAGCCGCTCGGCGACGGGATCGTAGCCGCGGTATTCCCAGGTCCACTCCGGCACGGGCACTCCTCTCCTCGTCCCATGATGAGAATTCTGCGCCGACGGCGCACGTCGGCTGCCTCGCCGGTGGCCGGCCTTCGGCTCGCAGCCACAGTCCGGCGAGCCTGCGTTCCCCAGTGGTCGCTGAGCCATAGGGTCATGCCAGGCCGCCCTCGGTCGACGCACCGAACAGCGCCGTGGGAGACGCGCATGGAGTGGTTGGTCTCGTTGACCGGAGCCGGGCTGGTCATGGCCGCGCTGCGGGACCTGTTCCATACGCTCTGGCACCCGACTCGTCGGGGAGGCTTGAGCCGCCTCATCATGTCGGTATTGTGGAGAGTGTCCCAGCATGTCCCCGCGCGCAAGCGGGTGGCAGGGCTCGTCGGACCGCTGGCCATGGTCACCGTGGTCGTGATGTGGGCCTGCACCATCATCCTGGGGTGGGCCATCATCTACTGGCCCCACATGCCGGAGGCGTTCTCCTTCGGAAGCGGCCTGAAAGCTGCCCAACATGCGGGCCTGCTGGACGCCCTCTACGTCTCACTGGTCACGATCGCCACCCTCGGGCTCGGGGACATCGTGCCGACCGAGGACTGGCTGCGCATCGTAGCGCCGCTGGAAGCCCTCATCGGCTTCGCTCTGCTGACGGCCACGGTCACCTGGGTGCTCGAGATCTACCCGGCACTCGCCCGCAGGAGGGTCCTGGCGAGGCCCCGTGCGGGGGGGCGCCCAACCGTCCCCGAGGCCCC
>NZ_JBHYVB010000002.1:46102-51983 GCF_042750115.1 Streptomyces sp. NPDC059455 | reverse complement strand
GACCGCGCTGGAGGCCGCGCCCGAGGGGTGCGCCGCGGTGCGCCGGGGGGCGGGGTTGGGGGGGGGGGGGGGGGGCGGGCCGCGGGGGGCCCGCGGGGTGTCCCCCGCCCCGGCCCCGGCGGGGGGGGCGGGGGGAGCGGTGGGGCGCGGGGGCCCCCCCCGGACCCTTCGGCCCAACGACTGGATGGCGCTCTGGGAGCCTCGCTGCTGGCGAGTGTGGCCACCGAAGTGGTACGCGTCCGTGTCGACTTCACCCAATATGCCGAGGCGTACTACTTCCACGACGGCGAAAACCACGCGCCGCTGGCCTCCAGCGTCGGCTACGCCGCTGAGCTCGCCCAGCGCGGGCGGGCGGCAGGCCATCCCGATGTGCGTCTGGCGGCGGCCATGCTCGCCGGTGCTCTGGAGGCCCTTGCCACGGTCCTCGACGAGCAGTTCCTCCATACCGGCGGAACACCGGCGGAGGTCTTCGCCGCGTACGAAGCCGACCATGGCCGCAGCCTTTCCTGACGTCTTACTGAAAAGCTCATCCGCCCCCTCGTGACAGGTGGCCTTCGGCTCCCGAGATCCCCTCCACCACGGCGAGCGGGCCGCGCAGCTCGCGCACGGCCGTGTATTCGGCCTCGCTCCGGCCGGTCACGGCGTCTCAGATCCTGTTCCCCCGTCGGGGTGAGCCGGTCGACGGTGGTCCGCCGGTCTCCGGGGAGAGCAACGCGGTGGTGGGGCGGCACCCCGATCACCCGGTACGGCGCCGGTGGGCGGCCAGGACAACCGGCGACGGCGGGGTGACGGTTCTCCCGGGGCTCGAAGGGCCGTGGCCCTCACTGGAAGGCGGCGTGGATTTCCTGCTCGGTCGCGGTGTGTGAGATCACCAGGAGTTCGTCACCCGGCCGCAGCCTCATCCCGGCGGCCGGGACGGTGGGTCGGCCGTCGCGGACGACGGTGGCGATGACCGAACCGGCGGGGAGACCGATATCGGCGAGGGCATGGCCGACGGCCCGGGACCGGTCGGTGATGGTGGTCTCGATCACGTTGACGCCCGCTTTACTGAGCCGGAGAAGAGCGACGGTGTCGGTGGCCCCGGTGGCTTCTTCAATGAGGGAGATCAGCGGTGTGGCGGCGGGGACGGCCACATCCACGCCCCACCGCCGGTCGAACAGCCAGGCGTTGTCCACGTCGTTGACGCGGGCGGCGACGCGCTCCACCTGGAACTGGCGCTTGGCGAGCAGGCTGATGACGAGATTGTCCTCGTCCCCGCCGGTGGCGGCGATCATCAGATCGGCGGTGAGCGCGCCCGCGTGTTCCAGGAAGGCCGGGTCACAGGCGTCCCCGGCCACCAGGCGCACCGGAACGCGGCCCCGGAGCTCGGCAACCCGGTCCTCGTCGACGTCGACGAGGGTGACCTCGTTCCTTGCGGCGGCGAGCACCTGGGCGATTTGGGTGCCGAGCCGGCCGGCGCCGGCGATGAGGGCTTTCACGTACCCAGCTCCTTGTCCAGGAAGGCCCGCAGCCGGCCGAGCGCGGTGGCGGCGACGGCGAAGGTGACCAGGTCGCCGGATTCCGCCGGGGTGTCGTGGGCGGGCACGCGTGAACGGCCGGCCCGGGTGACCTCCACGACGCGGATCTCTCCGTCGACGTCGAACTCGGTCAGGCGCCGCCCCGTAAGGTAGGCCGGAAGCAGGCTGCGGACCAGCACTGTCTCCCCGTTGCCGAAGGTGATCTCAGGTGTGAGATGGCGGTGCAGCAGCATCCGGTGGATCTCATGCACCGTCCAGCGCACACTGGCGATGGTGGGGATGCCCAGGTCGCGGTAGATGTCGGCACTGCGGGGGTCGTAGATGCGGGCCAGGACGACCGGGACCCGGTAGGTCTCCTTAGCCGTCCGGGCGCTGACGATATTGCTGTTGTCCCCCGAGGTGACGGCGACGAACGCGTCGGCGTGCTGGATTCCGGTGGCTTCCAGAACCGCCCGGCTGTATCCGTTGCCTTCGTGGAACTGACCGGGGAAACCGTCGGGCAGCAGCTTTCTGGCCCGGGGCGAGCGGTCGATGAGCCGCACGTCATGGCCTTCGGCGACGAGGTCGACGGCGAGCCTGGATCCCGCCCGCCCGCACCCCGCGATGATCACTCTCATCGTGTACTTCCCTTCGGGTTCCGGGCGACGCGGCGCCGTACCCACCCCTTGCGGGTTTCCTCGGCGCCCAGGAGCAGCACTCCGAATCCCGCCAGCACCGCCCAGTCGGACGGATCCAGCGGAGCGGTGTTGAAGACGGCCTGGAGCGCGGGGAGGTAGCTGATCGCCGCCATCACCCCGAGGGAGACGCATCCGGCGGCCAGCAGCCACGGGTTGGACAGCAGCCCGATCCGGAAGACGCTCTGCTGCTCGGTGCGCACTGCCAGGGCGTTGAAGAACTGGCTGACCACGATTCCGGCCTGGACCATGGTGATCGCCTCCCGGTAGGCCGGGGTGTCCTTGGTGAAGTCCGTGTAAGGAATCCCGGAGGCGTGAATGTGCCAGAAGAACACCGCGCACACGCCGAGTGCCTGAATACCGCCGAGGAACAGGATGCGGCCCACGACGGCGCCCGAGAACAGCCGCTCCCGCCGGGATCGGGGCGGCCGGTCCATCACATCGGGCTCCGGCGGCTCGGCCCCGAGCGCGAGGGCCGGCAGCACGTCGGAACCGAGGTCGATCGCCAGGATCTGCACCGCGCTGATCGGGACCAGCGGAAACCCCGCGAAGGTGGCGGCGAGGATCGGGACGAGTTCGGCGATGTTGTGGCTGAAGAGGTAGATCAGGAACTTACGGATGTTCTGGTAGACCGAGCGGCCGAGTCTCACCGCTGTGGCGATGGAGGCGAACGAATCGTCCAGCAGCACCATCACCGCGGCTTCCCGGGCGACATCGGTACCGGATACGCCCATCGCGACGCCGATGTCCGCGTGTTTGAGGGCGGGGGCATCGTTGGCGCCGTCCCCGGTGACCGCGACGACGTCGCCGCGTCCCTGCAGTGCGGTGACCACTCGCATTTTGTGCTCGGGACTCACCCGGCACAACAGCAGCTCACCCGACTCGGTGAGCAGCTTGTCCAGAGCCGGAGCGTCGAGCGCGTCCAGCCCGGCACCCGTGATGACAGTGGGGGCGGGCCGCCGGACGATGCCCACCCGGCGGGCGACCGCCTCCGCGGTCAGCGGATGATCCCCCGTGACCATGACGATCCGGATACCGGCCCGCCCGCATGCCTCGACCGCTTCGCTGACCTCCGGGCGCGGCGGGTCGAGCATGCCGACCAGGCCCAGGAGGGAGAGCTCCGATTCAACGTCGTGCTGGGCCGGGCGGCGATCGGTCACCGGACGCCATGCCACCCCCAGCACCCGCAGCCCCCGGGAGGCCAGTTCATCGTTCGCGGCGATCACCGCCGCGCGCAGTTCGTCCGTCAGCGGCAGCCGTTCGCCTCTCCAGTCAGCGGTGTGACAGCGCGCGAGCAGTTCCTGCGGAGCGCCTTTGACGAACGCCCGGTAGCCGCCGCCCTCCGGGTCACTGTTCACCGTGCTCATCAACTTGCGGACCGAGTCGAAGGGATACTCCGCCACCCGGGGGGCCACGGCCTCCTCCGCTTCCACGTCGAGGCCCGCCTTCGCCGCCGCGACCAGCAACGCCCCCTCGGTGGTGTCCCCCAGGACACGCCAGCCCTCCCGCCCGGACGGCGGGACCAGCCGCGCGTTGCAGCACAGCGCGGCCGCCCGGAGAACGGCCAGCACCGCCTCGGGGTCGGAAACAGCCCCCACCGGGGCGTACCCCACCCCGGAGACGATGTGCGCCACTCCACCGGCCCACACCTGGGCGACGGTCATCTCCGCCCGGGTCAGCGTGCCCGTCTTGTCCGTGCACACCACGTTGGTGGATCCCAGCGTCTCAACGGCCAGCAGCTGTTTGATGAGCGCGTGCCGGCGTGCCATGCGCCGTACGCCGATGGCCAGCGAGACGGACAAGGTGGCGGGCAGTCCCTCGGGGACGAGTGCCACCATCACTCCGAGCGCGAAGACGAACGAGGAGACGAGCCCCTGCCCGGTGGGCAGGCGCACTGCGAAGAGCACCGCCCCGGTCGCGAGCGCCGCCCCCGCCACCCGGCGGGCCATCGAGGCGACCTGGAGCTGAAGGGGGGTCCGCTGGCGCGGCGCCGCCGCGGCGAGCCGGAAGATGCGCCCGAACTCCGTCGCCGCGCCCGTGGCGAACACCACGGCCTTCGCGGAGCCCGCCACGACATCGGTGCCCATGAAGACGCAGTTGCGGGCCTGAAGCACGGGGCCGGCCGCCACCGGTTCACCCGATCGGCCGACCGGATCGCTCTCCCCGGTCAGGGCGGCGTTGTTCACCGTGACCTCGTGTGTCTCCACCAGTCGGCAGTCCGCCGACACCGCGTCCCCGGCCTCCAGGGCCACGACGTCCCCCGGCACCAGATCGCGAGCTGGTACCTCCAGTCGCTCTCCGTCGCGCAGGACGCGACTGGTGTGCGGCACCATCGCCCGCAGCGACTCGGCTGTGCGCTCCGCCGAGTACTCCTGACCGAAGCCGATCACAGCGTTCAGCACCACCACGCCGAGGATCGCCAGGGCCAGTTGCAGCGTGCCCACATCATGGGGGTGTTCCAGTCCGTAGGCCAGAAAGGTGATGGCCGACGCGATGAGCAGCACGACCGCGAACAGATCCGTGAACTGCGCGAGGAGCCGCCGCCACGCCCCCCGCCGCCGGGCATGCGGCAACTCGTTGGGGCCGAACCGTTCCCGCCTCGTCCGCGCAGTCCCCGAGGCGAGCCCCCGGGGTGAGGAGCCGAGGGCGACGAAGACCTCCGCGGTTGGCAGGGCCTGTACCGCCGGGCCGTCTGCACCCGGAACGGCCACCGGTCCGCGGCCGCCGTCACCGGGCATCAGCGCATGGGGGCCGCTGCCCATCGGAAGGCACCGAGACGGAGAGCGATGGCGGTCATGCGTTCATCCTCGTCCCGGCCGGTGGAAACCGCACCTGGGAGCCGGTCCAGGCAGCGCAAGCCTCCCGGTAGCATCGGCACACCCAGCCACCAGCGCCGCACCCGGCCGGGCGTCGCGACCCCCGACGCCCGCAGCCACTCCCACCGCCACAGCACGAGCCAGACGCCCGCGAAGCACACCGCGTTGACCACGGCAGCACCGAGATCGGGAAACCACGACGGAACCAGCGGAGGCAGGATCACCGTGGCGAACAACACCAGCACGACATGCCGGGCGAGCGTCAACTCGACAGCGCCCCACAGCGGATGGCGCGTGACGTGGCCTTTCCACCGGCTCCCCACGGTCCGAGAATAGTCCGGCTTACCCGGTTCCCGGCCGGCCCCCGCGGTGCGCGTCCGGTGCCGGGCAGCCTGCCGGGGCGGGGCATCGCGGTGTGGGGGCTCCCGACGGAAACCCCATGAGGCTGGGGAGCGCCTGCCGCGCTGGGTGGAGAAGACCGAGTCGCTCGGCAGGAGAGGTGACGGCAATGGAACATGACCGACAGCGCGATCACGGACCGGGGCCGAGGGCGCCCCCGCTGTTCCTCACCAGGGCCCATGGCCTGTTCAACCCTTCGTCCGTTCCGGGGTCGTGCCCGTGGGCATGTTTGCTCGGCCGCACTCCTGGCCGTAAGAACCGCCGGCCTTCCCCGCCAGGTCGAACGTCAGTGGTCGCCGGAGCGGCACGGTGCTGTCATGGGTAGAGAAGACGTCGTGGGCAAGCCGGCAGGGCCGCGGGAGGCCGCCCCCCCCCCCCGGGGCCCCCCCGGGGGGGGCCCGCCCCCCCCCCCCCGGCCGGAGCGGCGGGGGGCCCGTGCCAGCCGGTGAAAGAGATAACAAAAACACCGCCCCCC
>NZ_JBHYVB010000002.1:0-46092 GCF_042750115.1 Streptomyces sp. NPDC059455 | reverse complement strand
GTGGACATGATGCGAGGACGGCTTCCGGGAGAGGGGAAACGGGGGCGGGAACGGGCCGCGGGGCCCCCCCCCCCGGGAGGTCACCCCCCCCCGCGGGCGGGGGCGGGGCGGGCGCGGGGGGCCGGGCGGGGGCGCCCCGGCCGCAGCCGCCCGTCGCGAAGCGGAGGAGGCCGATGCCATGCTGCACCGCCGCACGGTCGGTGACGTGATGACCCAGGAGGTCGTCACCTTCCGCCCCGACACGCCGTTCCAGGAAGTCGCCGCCCTGCTGGACGCGAACGACATCGCCGCGGCCCCGGTCGTCGACGACAACGGCACCCCCCTCGGCATGGTGTCCGCGTCCGACGTACTGCGGCACGAGACCGGCAGGCCCGATCCGCGGGGGCAGGACGGGAACGACGAGCGTGCCTGGGCCAAGGCCCGGGCCCAGGCCGCAGGCGCGCTCATGAGCAGCCCCGTCTTCACCGCCCGCACCGACTGGACGATCCCCCGGGCCGCGCGGGAACTGCGCAGGCGGCACGTCAAGCAGCTGCCGGTGGTCGGCGACGACGGGATCCTCACCGGCATCATCAGCCGCAGCGACCTCCTCGACGCCTTCATCCGCTCCGACCTCGAGATCCGCGACGAGATCGAGCAGGACGTCCTGGGACGCATCCTCGGCCTGGACGAGGGCACCGTCGCGGTCGAGGTCCGTGACGGGGACGTCACCCTTCGGGGCCACGTCCCGGAACCGCGTCTCATCCCGGTGGTCGTGGGCCTCTGCCAGGGTATCGACGGCGTCGTCGCCGTGGAAGCCCACCTCGCCGCCGCGGGCTAGGTGATCCGCCCTGGCTCCCCCTCGACTGCTCCAGCACGAGGACCGCAATCGGCTACAGGCGTTTGTCGTGGGGGTGATCCGCACCTCGCCGGGTGCGGTCGATGTTGGGGGGCTCGCCCGCATCGACCCAGAAGGGGTAATCGATGCGGTGGGTGCGCCGTGCTGGCGTGCTGCGGGTTCTGCTGGATACACCGCGGACATCGCCATCCACCATGCGGTCAGGGATCGCTCTGCGCCGCCAGACCCACGGCCATCTTAAGAACCACCAGGGGCTCGTCCTGGTCGTCGCATACGAGCGCGGCACGGCCGTCGGCTTCGGCTATGCGTTCCCCTGCTCCGCGGAGCACTGGTTCGGCCCCGACCTGATCGGTGGCGTTCCCGAAGGCGCCCGCACACAGCGTCTGATGGGCCTGTGCGAGCTCGCAGTGCGCCCTCCCTGGCAGGCCCGGGGTATCGGCACCCAGATCCACACCACGCTGATCAACGCCATCAATCCCCAGTGGTCATCCCTGCTGGCCCTGCCCTCCAACCACCGCTGCCAGGATCTGTACACCCGGCTCGGCTACCAGCACGCCGGTCAGTACCGGAATACCGCCGACGGCCCCGCGTTCGACCTGCTGCTCCTCCGCGTGGACCACCCCTGACACATGCAGCCTCCGACGGCACGGGGGCGGCTCGGCGGTCCGCCGTACACGACCGGGGTGGGTGACGAGTGGTCGGTCGTGTACGGCAGGGCCTGCCCTGTCGGGCAGGCGGACCGCCCCTGTGGGGAGGGGCGGAGATGGGGACGCCGTGCCTGCCGGTCTCTGGGCGAGTCCGGCGGGAGGGGCTACGCCGTCAGACGGCGCGCCCAATCGGCGGGGTGGCCAACTTCGTGGAGGGTCGGGGCCAGTTCGGGGCGTGTCCATACGCGGTTGAACAGACCGAGGCCGCTGTCGGCGATGACCTGTTCAACAGCGCGCGGCCTGTTCACGGCGGTCTTCGACGCCGCGGGCCATCAGGCTGGTGATGGCGCTGTGGGCCCAGTACCGTGCCGAACGTCGCGGTCGGCGGTTCGTAAGCCCGTCAGCGGGCCAGCAGGTCGAGCAGCCGCTCGACCTCCGCCTCCGCGTCTGTGGTCAGCCCGGTGTGCACCGGCCCCGGCTGGACGACCGTGGAACGGGGCGCGACCAGCCAGCGGAACCGCCGCCCCGGCTCGTCTCGCGGTGACTTCGGTCAGCATTTCCCAGGCCATCCGACCCGCTGATCCTACAATCCACGATTGGCTCCGGCGTGCGCAGGGCGGGAAGTCCGCCGCGGAAAGCCCTGGGGAGAACCTCATCCCGACCCGCCACGAAGCCCCGGTCCAACGCGTTCGCCGAACGATGGATACGCACAGCCGGCGCCGAGTGCACCGGCCGCCTTCTCATCACCGGGGAACGGCACCCGCACACTGTCCTCGGCCAGTACACGGTGCTGGCCAACCGCCCCACAGCCGCTGTCGCGGTCGGCACCATTGCGCCATTCGGGTGAACCCGACGCCCCACCATTACTGACGTCCCCACGCCCTTATACATTCTTACAACGGCGACTTTCCTGATTTCCAACGCCGTTCGTATCGATGTCCGGCAGGCCTGCCGTTCGGGCGGGCCCATCGCCTCTTGGCGCATCCCCTTCGTGGTGCGTCCCCATACCCACGATGGGTGCAGCCACCAGCATGTGGAGGCGCAGATGAGTCCCATGTCAGGCGCCACCGAACCAGCGGGCACACTCGAAATCCATCACGTTCGCTACCAGAGCGGAATATTGACGGCTTCATGGGACGCTGGTCAGCGTACGCCCGCCACCACATTTCACCTGTATGTTTTCGACGGAACCGCCATCGTCCGCGAAACCGATGTCGGACAGTCGGTCACCGTCTCCCTCCCGATCGACCTTGCGGCAAGACCGCACGCCGAGGTCGCGGTGCGCTCGTTCATCGGTACGACGCCGCATCAGTGGTCGTCGCGGGCACCGGTCCTGACCGACACCGTCGAGCTCAGCCGGGCCGACACGGACCCGGTGACCGGGGCGGTGACGTTGACCTGGGCAGGCGACGAGAACGACGTCTTTCTCGCCAGGATGTCGGTCAACGGGGCGTCAGCGGACCCGGACATCCGGGTCACCGGCGGGTCGTCGACCGTTCCGGCCCCGCTTCCGGGAGCGATGGCGACGGCCGCACTCGCCCGTGTCCGGACGTCCGGAACCACGATGTCGGTCGGCCCGTCCGGCTTTGGGCTCGCCCTCCCCACACAGCGGCCCGAACTGCTCGTCGCGGCCTTCGACGCCGGGGAGCTATCCCTCACGTGGAGCGACGTGCCCGGTGCGGACGCGTATCGGGTGAGTGTCCTGCATGATGGCCGGGTCTTCTTCACCACGGAGGTACCCGCCCCCACGACGACGGTCGGCGTGGACCCCGGGATCACCGACCGGTTCACCTACTCCGCTGTCGTTCAGGCGGTGACCGCGGCCGGGTCCGGGCCACCGTCGTCGCCGGCGCCGCTGGCCTTCGACGGTCCGGTCATCGGCGCGGTGCGCTCGGACGGCTCGACGGTGACGATCGACGTCACGCCACCGACGGGCGTGACCGTGACGGGGTACGACGTGGTCCTGTACCGCGACGGAGTGGCGGTGTACTCCGCGACCCTCGGCCCCGTGTCGCCGCTGTCCTTCCCCGGCCCCGCGACGCTGCCACCGGGCGCGGCCTACACCGTGTCGGTCCGGGCCCGGTCCGGGATCCCGATCGGTCCGGCGACGACGGCTCCCGCCGTGCTCGCCCTGCCGGCCGTCGTGTCGGTCGACGCGCTCGGCGGGGAGCTGATCGTCACTGTGGCGCCCGGTGATCTGGCGCCGGGCGTGGCGGCCGAGGCCGTGCTCTTTGTCGACGGAGTCCAGGGCGCTCCTCAGCGGGTGGGCGCGGACGGCACCGCGGGCTTCCCCCTCCCGTCCAGCCGTGCGGTTGAGGTGACGGTGCGCGGTGTCGACGGCGTCGCGACCGGTCCGTGGTCCCCCCGCGTCTCCGCGCCGACCGCGCGGCCAGAGGTCATCGCGGCGCGGGTGGAGGACGGACGGCTGGTCCTCGTCTGGAACGGACCGCAGCCGGACGCCACCTTCCGTGCGACCGTCGGCACCACCGAAGTCGTCATCCGCGGCGAGACCGCCACCCTGCCGCTGGACGCCGCGAGGCGTTTGCCCGAAACGGCCACGGTCGCGCAGGTCGCCGGTGTCGCGACCGGACCGGTGACGAGCGTCCCCGTCGTCACCACGGGCCCGCGGCTGGTATCCGTGACGATGGACGCCGCCCGCGCGGCCACGATGATGTGGATCTCCATCCAGCCGCCGACGCTGACCGGGATCCAACCAGTCGTCCGCTGGCCCGGTAACGAGGTCGAGCTCGACGTACAGCCGCCCTACGTCGAACCCATCGTCCTCACTCTCCCCGATGACATCCCGAACACGGCCACGGTTGCGCTGCGCGGGCTCGCGGGCGTCGCCACCGGGCCGCCGGGTAACGCCATTTCGCTGCTGACGGCCGCGCCGACGGACGTCACGGTGGACTACGACGGCAGCGAACTTCGCGTCTCGTGGGACGCGTTCCCCATCCCCTTGATCAGCGGCTACCGCGTCAGTACGGTCAGCGAAGGGACCGTCACGACGGTCGCCGACACGACGGCGACCCGGGGCTCCTGGCGGCAGACCATCGCCGATCCATCCACGACGGTGATCGTCCAAGCGCTCGCCGGCCCCGCGGTCAGTGCGCCCTCGGCGCCGGTTCCGGTGTTCACCGAGTCACTGTTCGTCGGGCCGTCGTCCATCGCGCCGCGGACGGGTCCGGTGCCGCGGTCCCAGGACATCGTGCTCGGGTTCCCCGAGCTGTTCAGCGTCCCGCCGACCGCCCCCGTCAACCTGCCGCTCGGCATGACCCTGAGGCCCACAGGGACCCCGCCGTACGCCTATGTGCTGGAGGTCCCGCAGTCCAGTGCGGTGTGGACGTTCACGGACCGCCCCGACGTGATCGCGGAGTGGAAGGCGGTGCTCGCGCGGTTGGAGCCGCTGACGATCACGCCGTACGGGGTCGCCGCACTCACCGAGGCGGTGTCGCGGGCTCTCCCGCAGACCTTCGCCGAGACGCTGTACTTCGCCTACGGCCTCGAATTCGACCGCGGCTGCTTCGATCTGCGCCCGGGAATCGTCGTCCGTGTCGAGTACGAGAGCTACCAGGCCGTCCCCGGAAGCCAGTCCCAGCCCCTGTCCGGGTTCGTCACCGGGGCCGCCATCGACTACGAGGTCGCCTCCTACGACCGCTCCGGGGTGTGGAGCAACGGGCTCGACGCGTTCCTCTCGGCGCTCGCGCGGCAGGGCGTCAACGTGCCGGAGCCGTCAGCACCGCCTCCCGCTGGGCAGCAATTCGGCGGCGGAGGCGTGCTCGACCTGTTCACCCGCAGGATGCAGCTGCCGTTCGCACGTGTCGTCTACCCGCCCACAGTGCTGGACACGGCGTCACCCGGCTCCGCGTTCCCCCAGCAGAACGCCGTCGTCCTGGCCGGCCGGACGCTCAGCGCCCTGGAGGCAGCCACCGAGAACGTCCGCCACAGCAATCCGCCCGGCGCCGGAGTCGCGTCCGCCTATCTGCGCGGGCGCACGGTCATCCGCGCCCTGATACGCATCAGCGTGAGCGGTGCGCCCCGTCTGGTCCCGCTCGGCACCACGCTCGGCAACGTCCTGGCGGGCGATGGCCTGCGCCCGCCCGCGGTCCGCGTTGCACCGCGCGGCGTGACGCTGAACCGAGCCCGCGGCGCGGCGATGCGGCCCGACGGGCCGTCCGGTGACTGGCGGGTGATCACCGGCTGGGCCGACTACGACCCGGCTGCGCTCGACCTCCCGATGCTCCACGGCGACCGCCTCGGTGTGACAGCGGTGGACGAGCGATGACCGAGCCGACCTTCACCCGCTCCGGTTCGACGGCGCTGTACTGGGCGGACCCGTCCGACCCGGTGGCCGCGTTCCTGGCCTCGTCCCCGGACACGCTGGGCGGCAGGCCGACGCTGAGTCGGACCTGGGACGACACCGCCGGCTGCTATGTCTTCCTCGGGACACCGGCGACCGACTCCGCTGACTTCCTCCAGGTGCTGCGCACCTGGCTCACCCTGTACTCACCACAGCAAGCCCCGCGCTTCCTGTGGGTCGCCGACCCGGCATCCGCACCCACCGCGTGGGCCACGACCGTACTGACCTGCCGGAGGGCCACGGACGGGAGCTGGGCCGCGGACGGCGCCACGTTCCCGCTGACCGAATACCGGCTCGCCGTCTCCGGCGGAGGTGCCATCACACCCGCCGACACTCAGGGCGGCTGGGGGTTTGCCGTCACCGACCACCTCGGCAGGTCCGCCGCCTCGCTCTACTCCCCGGACCACTGGTTCCCCGGGCGGCCCGCCACCACGGTGCTGAGCATGGAGCCAGGCCACACCGGTGCCTGGCGCTTCGTCATCGACACCCCGGCCGGAGCCGGTGACGCGTTCGCGGACCTGGGAGCGGGGATCCGCTTCTTCACTCCGGGCCCGGACGGCTACGTCCACACGGTGCGCTTCGCCGCCGTACGCCAGCCGGACGACACCGCCCTGGAGTTCCACGTACAGGTCGACCCGCTCCGGCCCCTCGAGGGTGACCACACGTCGCTGGGCTTCTTCCCCTGGACCGTACAGGGAACGCCGCACCCGACACTGCCCTCGGGCTACGTCACCGTGCTCGGCCACGGTGTCGGGCTGCGCCCGCTCGCCACCGGCACCGCGCCGCCCGCCCGCCTGGTCTTCGGCCTGGCCCCGTACTTCGCCGACGAGCCCGGGAACGTGGCGTACCACCTCACCCCTGAGGGCACGTTCGGCGTCGACGCCGGGCCGGGTGGCGGCCGTGTCGTCTGCGGAACCTCCGGGCTGGAGTACCTCGGAGTGCCGGCCGAGGGCTGCGCATGGACGTTCGTCGCGGGCCGCCCGGCGTACGCCCCGCTCGGCCCGGCCCTCACCGGCGCCGATTCGCTCACGTCGCACGGCACGACGTCATGGGTGTCGGTCGAACCGACGACGAGCGTCACCTACTACAGCCAGCCGGAGGACGCGCCTCTGTTCGCGCCCGCCGTGCGCTCCGTGGAGACAGGCGACGGCATCGGCCTGCTGGGATTCTGCGAGATACCGGCAGCGGCGGTCGGCTCGACACCGTTCCCCATGGCGCCGTTCCACGGGCTGGCACCCGACGCGGTCTCCGACGCACTGAAGATCGAGCAACTCGCGATCGCGCCGACCCGCCGTACGGCGCTGCTGCCCGTACAGTCCGGGACGCGCCAGTCCGACGCCGAGCCGACCGTCGCCGTCACACCGCAAGGCCTGTCGGTCGGTCTCACCGGCGGCCTCACGACATGGGACTGGCTCGGCGTCGGGCACAACGGTGCCGAGGCGGCCGTGCCGGACCTGCGCTTCACCACCGTGACCGGCCGGTTCCAGCAGGCGATGCAGACCAACAACCTCTTCCTGGTCCTCGGCAACCCGGACGAGTTCCACCGCTTCGGCTCAGTGGCCTACCAGCTCAGCACCCCAACGCTCGACACCATCGCCACCATCCCCGCCGAGCACGGCGGCATCCGCCCAGCGGTGCTCACCGCCGTCTCCACCGCGATGCGCGAGACCGTGTACGAGGCGCGGACCGCCTTCACCGAGGCGCTCCGCGCGGCCGCCCCCGACATCACCGAGGACGAGACGCGCGTCTTCCTCCGCTACGGCGGCTTGCTCAGCCCCGTGGTCGCGGGCTGGCAGTTCCGGCTCTCCCCGGACGCCTGGCGGCCGTCGACCCACCTCATCGTGAAGTTCGCCCTCGGCCGCAGCATCGCCGACCTCGCCGCGGACATCTCGGCCTGGGCGTGGCCCGAGGCCGCCTCGCGCAGCGGCAGACCGGCCGACGCGCAGACGGCCGTCCTCGACGCCATCGAGGCCGCCCGCGGCGAACCGGACGGCTCCCCCTACAAGGAGTTCTACGACATCGCCACGGACGTCAACTGGACCGGCGTCCTCGCGCTGTCCGCGGAGGTCCCGCTCGACCAGCTCCCGGACGAACTCCAGGTACTCGCCGCCGGCATCGACCCGGGGAACTTCGCGGCCCATCACGTCGGCATCTCCCTCACCCCCTACCGGCTCGCCGACGGCCAGCTCGCCTTCCACCGCTCCGCGATGTTCGGGCTCATCGACTACGAGAACCCCGATGACCAGTACTTCAGCGAGAACATCGCCTACGCCTTCCGCGTGCTGCGTCTGACCGTCGGGGTCCACAACTCCGTCACGACCACGTTCACCAGCCGCGCCGAACTCCTGGTCAACCGGCTCTTCGGCGCTCCCGCCCGGCTGCTGCCGACGACGCACGGCAACAACATCCTCCTCGACGGCGCCCTCCAACACCAGCGACTGCCCGACGGCACCACCCACGACACGTACGTGTTCTCGATGTCCGGCCAGAACACCTTCCTGCTCGACGGGCTCGTGCTGCAGAGCGTGGAACTGCTGTCGACCCAGCTCGTCACCGCCAGGGCGTCGGATCCGGGGTCCGAGGGCACGGCCACGGTCGAAGCGGTCTTCCAGATGGCGGGCAACCTGCGCTTCTACGAGCCGGAGGGCTTCGATCCGTTCTGCTGGGGCAAGGACGCGGCCGGAGCCGACGGCTACCTGCGCTTCGGCGGCCTCGCCGTCGTCATGTCGTTCGGCCTCGGCGACCCCGCCGGAACGACCCGGTTCGCCCTGCGGGACGGCGACCTCTCCTTCGACGCGGCGAACAGCACGGCGCGCGCCGGCTCACTCGCCTCCCGTTTCCCGATCCAGCTCCGCGGGCTGATCGCCACCGCCGACCCCGCGCTGGCGACGGGCGATCCGCCATCTCCGCAGACCCCCGCCGACCTCGGTTACGTCTCCGTCGTCGCGCCGCTCGACCAGTCACCCCTGACCCAGCCGTGGTACGGCCTCGACTACGCCGTCGACCTCGGCACGCTCGGCGCCCTCGCTGGCAGCCGGGCGCTGACCCTCCATGTGCTCGCCGCCTGGAGCCCTGGCGGCGCGGACACCGAACCCGGGCTCTATCTCGGCGTGAAACTGCCGGGAGCCACCGGCCTGCTCGGCGTCAACCTGCCGCTGGAGGGTGTAGTGAAGCTGGGCTTCAAGTCGGTGGAGTTCCTTGACGCGGGCGAGCCGGGCGCGCGCACCTACACCCTCAGGCTCCGCGACTTCGCCCTGCGGTTGCTCGGCCTGTCCTTCCCCCCGGGGCACAACGACGTGATCCTCTTCGGCAATCCGGACCAGAGCGGCCCGTCCAAGGTCGGCTGGTACCTCGCCTACGCGTCGGACGCCGACCCCAAGCGCCCGGCCCCACCGCCGGCCCGGGCGGAGATCACCCGGCGCCGGGCGGTACGTCGTTCCGCGGAAGGAGGCTGAGAACGGTGAGCCTGACACTGGTGAAGATGCTGTACTGCGGGCAAGGCATGACGACCCTCGTCGAGGTCTACGACAACGGATTGGAGAGGGCGGCCGCCGACTACCTGGCCCTGGTGGACTGCGGCGGGGACGACGGCGACGCCGCAGTCTCCTACGTCGCTTGGAAGGTCGGTCAGTCCGGCGGGAATCTGAACGACATCATCATCTCCCACCAGGACGACGACCACAACAGGCTGCTCAAGCCATTGGGTGAGAAACTCAAACCTATCAACGCAAAGGTGGGGTCAATTCACCTGGGAGGAAAGGAGTGGGATAAGAAGAACTTCAAGACCGTGGCCGAATTCGCCGCTGCCTTAGGCTACCAGGGAGGCATCGTCCATCTCGAGGACCACCGGAGCGACTACGCGAACGTCAACGATCCGCAGGACCTTAAGCTTCTTGCCAAACATGGTGACGTCTATCTTCGCATCCTGACTTCCAACCTTGCCGTCACGGGAAGCAAGGACGTCAGGAGGAACGGCTCGTCGGCTGCGGTTGTCGTCGAGAACGGGGTTTACTCCGTCGTCTTGCCGGGTGACGCGACGTACCACACGATGGATGAAATCTATGACACCCTGCTACGCCATCCTTTTCTTCCGCAGGTCGTCGGGCTGTCGGCACCTCACCACGGCGCCATGCGAACGGCTGTCGAGAACTACCGTTCGGGCGGGAGTCCGTGGGACTTCGGCTGGGTACTGGTTGACGTCTTCGCAGGGATACTCGAACCATGGCATATCGTGGCCAGCGCCGGCCCGGGGAATCCATTCGGTCATCCGATGTACGAGGTCCTTGTGCAGTTCCTCCCCTATCTGGCTGTGACTCCGGTGCATGCCTTCATGACGTATGTCTCCGAAGCCCGTGCCTGGTGCACACTGAAAACCGACTCGGGCATGTGGTGCACCGTTGCGGAGATGGGCAACTTCCCTCCCATTCCCCGAAACCAGCGTTCGATCCGCGTGCGTCAAGATAAGCAGCGGGTGAGTCGAGGAAACATCGTTGTCAAACTCGCCCCACCCAATGTGCTCCAGCGCGGTGAGATGGTCGCGTTCGAGCTTTCCGTCGCGTCTGCAACCTATGGGCCTGATGCGATAGTCGCTCCACCACCGGCGCTGTAGGAGGTTCAGATGGGGCTCGCCGATCTTTACGCCGCCTTCGCGCATGCCGCGCGCACCGGTGCCCTCAGCAGGGCCGGGCTCCCCGAGGCCGGCTCGCTCCTGGACTCGCTCGGGGTGCCCGCGGTCCTCCCCGTGCACGCAGGCCGGGCGGACATCGACCTGACCAGCGCGTGGCTCACCGGAACCACGACCTACCTCAACGTCACCTGGGCCCTGCACCTCACCGGCACGGTTCAGGACGACGACGGCCCGCTGCTGGTGCTGGAGCTCACAGGCGCCAGAAACGCGGAGCCATGGACGTTCCGGGGGGCATTCGGCACGCTGCCGAAGAGTTCGCGCCCCAAGGGCGGCACGGGCGGCGGGCTGATCCTGGGGGAGAGCGTGCTGGAGCCGCTCATCCTGGAAGCGCCCGCCATCCGCGCGACCAACGAGGCGGACAGCCCACCTCGACTGTCCGGTGTTCTGCCTCTGCGGGGTGACGCGTCGGTGCCGGACAGCGGTCTCCTTTCCGGTTACGCGAGCTTCCTCGGCGACCGCCTCTTCGTCGAGGGCGCCATGAAGCAGATGGCCGCTTCACCCGTGGTGCTCCATTTGCGTGGAGCCGCTCCCGAGGCCCCTCTGCGGCTCGCCGGCCTGACGGTCACCGCCGTTGGCCTCACCCTGACGACCGACTACGCAGGCCGCATTCCGCTTGCCGAGCCGGGCGTGCCGCAGTCAGCCGTCCTGCTGTCCGCCGATGTCACGCTTCCGACCGAGCCGGCCGAAGTCATCACCATCAGCGGTGCGTTACTCGCCGGTGACTACGTGTGGACGCTGGGGGCCGAGTTCGCCACCCCGTTCGATCTGGCTCGCGGTGTCGAGGCACTGATGGCGATGACCGGTGGCAAAGCCTCCGACTTCGCCCTGCCTTCAGGGATCGCGCCGATCGACAGGTTCGGTCTCAGCGACCTCGAATTCGGCGTCGTGCCGGTGCCGCAAGGTCTTCCGGACCTGGCGTACGCAGCGGTCGGCATTGAGTCGAAGGGGAACGAGCTGTGGGATCCTCCCGTGCCCTACCTGCTGATCGAAAGAGTGGGCGCCCATTGGCAGTTCTCCTTCGGCCCGGCTGGCGGGCCACGGGTGACCGGAACGGTCTTCGGTACGATGCGGTTCGGTCAGAAGCGCGCCTCGTCGCTGGGGGCGTCGCCTTCGTTTGCGCGACGCGTCCGGCTCGGGGCCCTGCCACCCACCGGTCTCGACGACGTCTTGGTCACCGTCGAGCTGTCCTTGCCCGACCTCGCGTTCTCCGCGCATACCGAGCAGCCGTTCACCCTCCCCATCTCTGGGGCGTTTCGTTCCTTCTTCGGCGGAGAAGTCCCCGAACTCGACCTGACGGTCGAGTCATTGAGCGTGTACGCCTCGCTGCTGCGCAAGGAGTTCGACGCCGGACTGACCGTCGGAGGCGACTGGAACCTTTCGGCAGGGTCCGTCACCCTCGCGCTCACCGGGCTGGAGTTGCAGGTTCACGTCTCGCAAGCCGAGGTGCGCGGCTTGGTGCAGGGCAAGGGGCAGATCGCCGTCCCGGGCAATGCCGACAACCCGATCACCTTGCTCGTGCAGGCCCAGTACCCCGGCACCGGCGCCTGGGAGTTCGGCGCGATCATGGTGGGCACGCTCGACCTGCCGCGCCTGGTGTACGGCCTGCTGGGGACTCCGCCCGCCGACTGGGTCGGCCGGGACTTCGACATCACCCTCGCCGACCTCGGCGTCCTGTTCAGCACCGCCCCTGGCAACCCCTACTCCGCCCACGGCACGCTGAGCGTGAGCGTCGGAGAGCAGCTGCTGGGAATGACCGTGAAGCTGCTGCTGACCGCCCACATCGAACGCCGCCTGGCCTCGGCCACTCCCGAAACAGAGCGGCTCGCCGTCGCCCTGCGGGACACCGCGCAGGTGGGCCCGGAGACGGTGACGACCGGCAGCCTGTCGGGCACCTTCACAGTCAACAAGTTCACCGTCACCGCGTCGGTGTCGGTGGCCGATGCGGGCAAGGACTACACATTCGGCATCGCCTACGGTGATCTGTCATTGCGTGCGGCGACCTCCTGGGTCAGCGATCCGGCACCGCGCCACCAGATCCTCACCGTCCGCCTCACCGGCACCCTCGGTGAACTCCTCACCCGCCTGGTGGCGCTGGTCAACCCGAACGCGACGCTGCGGCTGGACCCGCCCTGGGACTTCCTCAACACCGTCGATCTCAGCGGCCTCACCCTCACCATCGACCCGACCGCGCAGAAGATCGCCGTCAGTTACGGCCTCGAACTGCACCTGCCGTTCGTGACCATCACGTCCGTCGGGCTGAGTTACGACAATTCCTCCGGGCGGCCCGCGGTCACGATCGTGCTCGCCGCCCAGCTGCCCGGCGACGCCGGGACCAAGCCGCTGGTCTGGGACCCAGTCAACCAGGCGCCGCCCCAGCCGCCCGGGCTGGGCGACCGGCTGGTCTCGCTGCGCTACCTCGGCCTCGGCCAGCACGTGTCGCCGACCGGGCTCACCCGGTACACGAGCGTCTCCGAAGTCGTCGACGCGCTGGTAGCGGCGATGCGTCCGGTCGACCCCGCCGCCGGCAAGCCGCCGATCGACCCGGCTGTGATGGCGTTCGATCCGGCCGGCCAGTGGCTGCTCGGCCTGGACGTGACGTTCATGGACACGGCCGCCGTCAAGCTGGTGATGCACGACCCCGACCTCTACGGGATCCTCGTGGCGCTGAGCGGCCCGCGGGCGTCCTCACTGGCCGGACTGAGCGTTGAACTGCTCTACCGCAAGGTCACCGACGACATCGGGGTCTTCCACGCGCGGCTCCAGATCCCGGACGCCTTCCGGACGCTGCAATTCGGCGCGGTGTCCGTGACGCTCGGTCTCATCACCGTCGACATCTACACCAACGGCAACTTCCGGGTGGACCTCGGCTTCCCGGCCAACCGGAACTTCACCGACTCGTTCGCCATCGAGGCAGGGATCTTCAACGGCCGTGGCGGGATCTACTTCGGCCTGCTCAGCGGCGCCACGTCCCGCCGCGTCCCGGCCATCACCAACGGCACCTTCAGCCCGGTGATCGAGCTCGGCATCGGCCTGTCCATCGGCGTGGGACGGACCTTCGAGCGCGGTCCGCTCAAGGCCGGGATGTACCTGAACCTGGTGGTCATCGTCGAGGGGGCGCTGGCCTGGTTCCACCCCGACGACGAAAGCCAGGACACCGACCTGTTCTACTGGTGCCGCGGCACCGTCGGCGTCGTCGGCCAGCTGTACGGATCGGTCGACTTCAAGGTCATCAGCGTCGAACTCCACCTGGAGATCGCCGCCATGGCGACCGTGGAGCTGGCCGCCCACCGTGCGACCGTCGTGGCTCTGGAACTGTCGCTGCGTGCCAGCGCGAGCGTGAAGATCGTGTTCATCACGATCTCCTTCTCCTTCTCGCTGACCCTGCAGACCTCCTTCACCATCGGCACCGACAGCACCCCGCCGTGGCAGCTCGCCCCCGGCGCCGCGGCCCGCCGCCTGGCAGCCGCCCGTGCCCCCGCGCTCGCGACACCGCCTGCCGCGGAGTACCGCTTGCGGTTCGACCCCGAGGCCCGTGTCTTCCCCGACGGGCAGCCGCGGACCGCGCACCTGATGCTCGTCCCCGCGTACACCGTCGCAGGCGTTCCCGTCGACTGGACCGGCACCGCCGCCCCGCCCAACGACCGCCCCGACCACCGCATCGTCGTCATGCTGGTCACCGACAACGCCGTCGCGCCCGGCGCGGCCGGGATCGCCGAGGCGCTGCGGCCCGACGTCTCGCGCAACCCCCGCGCGGCCACCCCCGCGGACACCTCGTTCAACCAGCTCACCGAGGGCCTGCTGCGCTGGTCGCTCAACGCACTCGGGATCACCTCGCCGACCGCGGTCGTCACCCTCGCCCACCTGTCCGACCTGGTCGAACAGCTCAGCATGCCCGAGGCCGCCAACACCGGCTTCACCTGGGCAGCCCTCGAAGGCTTCCTCACCAACAACCTGCACCTCGTGGTGACCGGTACACCGGCCGGAGGCGCCCCCGCCGCAATTGCCGGAACCCCCTTCCCGATGCCCCCGGTCCTCAAGTGGACCTCCACCGGCCTGCCCGATCCGGCCGACCACGACCGAGACTTCACGAACCATCAGCCGGTCGACACCACCTACGAGGCCGAGGCCGTCGCGTACTTCGCCGAGCTCGACCCGCGTCCGCCGCAGGACCGGCCGTCCGCCCGGGCACGGCTCGCCGCCGCGACCGACGACGGCAGCGAGTCGATGGCGACGTTCGTCGCCCGGGACCACTTCCACCTCGTCGCACGCACCGCAGCCCAGGCCGCCGTCAACCTGCTGTCGGCGTACCCGTACCAGGTGAGCGGCAACGAGACGCTGCGATCCATCGCGGAGCGCTTCCCGACCGCCACCACGGCCTACCAGGTCGCCGCCCGGGACGGCGTGGAGGTCGCCGCATCACATCTCGGTGTGACATCGGCCGAACTCTCCGCGCACAACCCGTCCCTGCCGGACGACCTCACCACCGCGCTCCCCGGCGACGAGGTACGGGTCACCGTCGCCGTCACCCCGGAGTCCATCGCCGTCGCCAACCCCGACTGGCCGGTCGCCCCCGACAGGGTCATCGACCTGCGCACCCTGCCGGTGCGGATATCCGCCGGCCAGACACTGGCCGGACTGGCCCGCGACCACCAGACGGACCTGACCGCGCTGCTGGGCCACCTGCGCGCGAGCGCGCCGCTGCTGCGCGCGAGCGCGATCGTGCCGCTGCCCGGTCTCGTCCACGCGGGACTGTCCGTCGACGACGCCGGAGCCGTCTTCTACATCCGGCTCGGCAAGACCAAGCCCGACGAGGTGCCGCTCGCCCACTGGTACCAGCAAGCTGTGAGCCGGCTCAACGGCGACCCGCCGGACCCTCTGCCCGAGAACACCACGCTCACCGTGCCCGCCCGCTTCGAGTCCACCGCGACCACCACTTGGACCTCGCTGCCGGGCGACACGGTCCTCGATGTCGCGGCCTACCTCGCACTGGGGCAGAACGTCGTCTCCGGCACGCCGTTCGAGGAATGGCTCCGGGCGGTGCGCGCGGTCAACACACCGCCGGACCCGAACGGCGTCAGGCTGCCGTACGACGCGGACGACCCGTCCGGGCCGCGCAGCAGCGCCGCCGTGATCCTTCCGAACGACACGCTCGCCTCGCTCCGGGTCCGGCTGCTCCTCCCCCAGGAGGCGTTCGACGCCTACGTCCAGGACGCCGATGTGCTCGTCCCACTCGTCACCGTCGAGGTGCCTGACGCGCACGGGACCACGGCGCCGGGGCAGACGCTGCTCACCCTCGCCCAGCGGTACGGCCTCGCGCTCGACGACCTCGCCGGACGCATCGCCGACGACGCGGGAGTCCTCGCAGCCGCCCCCGAACGGCGCCTCACGGTACCCGACGTCCCCGCGCTGGAGCTGGACGACCTCGTCACGACCCTGCACGGCAGCGAGGAGATGACGACCGTCAGCGGCCAAGTCGCCCGGTCCCTGTTGAGCGGACTGCGGCTGCCCGCGCCGGAGCCCGACCACGGCACCTACCACGCCACCGGACCGATGACCGGCCTGTATCAGCTGGTCGGCCAGCAGGTCACCGGCCCACCACCCCCCTCGCCGCCCCAGCCTCCCGCCACCGAACCCGAACCGCCCCTCGTCACCATCACCGTCGAGAAGGCAGTGGACGCCGACTGGCTGACCTTCGCCGACTCGCTCGTCAGCGACGCCACCATCACCCTCGCCGGAGAAACCGACAACGCGCTCCTCTCCATCACCGCGGACGACCTGCGCGACCAGTACCCCGCCACCGGGCTGGCGCCGGTCGTCACCCGACGGCTCTCGGCGCTGCCGCTGTCGCGCGACACGGGCGTCCGCCACGCCGTGACCCAGGTGATCCCGTGGCAGACGACCACCGACGTCACGCTGCCCGCATCCGCGTCCGCCACGCCGACGCTGTGGCCACTGCCCGCCGACCTCATCGCACGCGCCGGACAGGACACCAGCGCCTCGGCGTTCCTGCTGGAGCAGACGACCCCGCAGACCGGGGCGCGCGCCGCGTACACCGAACTCCGGTCGTACGCGTGGGCGACACTCGTGCCGTTCACGGTCCGTCGCGTCCCCGGCACGACCGGAACCGTCGAGGTCTTCGGCGCGGACACCAGCGACCGGCAGCGGATCGCCCTGCTCCTGGAGTACCTGCGTGCCGTGGCCGACGGGCCGGTCACCGCGGAGTTCCCGCAGCCGCCCGACGGCGAGAAGGCACTGCTCACCCTGGCGTGGCAGCTTCCGCCGACACCGGGCCGCGCCCCCGGTCTGACCTCCATGCCGGTCGAGGCGTTCATCGTCCAGGCCAACCTTTCCACCGAGACCCGCAGCGGTGCACCCCCCACCGGCCGGGCCACCGCTGAGGCCACCGCCGGGAAGCACTTCGCCTCCCTCACCGACTCCGGCCGCTTCCTCACCCTGCTCTGGGAGTGCAGCGTCGTCGGTGGCGGTGGCTACTGGCTGCGGTACCGCGGCGACGTGCCCGACGCGATCTTCGATCAGGATGGGCGCGCCCAGTTCTGGCTGCTCGTCCAGCTCGTGTCGCAGTCCGGTACGACACCCGACCGGCACCTGTACGCGTTCACCAATGTCGCCGTCGTCGGCGACGGTGTCGATCCGGCGTCAGTCGCACTCGCCGCTCGCGCCGTCGACCCTCCCGAGCTCCGGCCCGCCGCGACGGTCGAACCCGGCCGCGTCGGGTTCACGGCGTGCCTGGAGAACCCGTCCGACGACGACACCCCGCAGGGCCGGCTGCGCCGCCTGTACGGCCTGCTCGGCTTCCAGCTCGACCAGAACGAGTGGTTCTGGGGCAGCCGCGAAGGCCGGCCCGTGTCGCCCCGGCCGCAGCAGACAACCGACGAGCTGGGAATGCCGACCGCCACCGAGGAGACCGAGGCGGTCTGGGAACTGACCCGCATCGTCGACATCAGCCGCTTCGCGCCGCACCACACCGACGCCGTTCCCACCGCCCCGCCCCCCGAGGGCGACCCGTACGCCGGCATCTCGGCGGACGCGGCGACGCGGGTCTCGGTGTGGTTCGACGACGTCTTCGGCAACCGGTCCGGCACCTCCGACCAGGTCGTGGTGCCCGTCCGCTACACCGATCCGGTCATCGGCGCGGGTGCCTGGCCGTCAACGACGGTCCGCTACACCGTCGAGGGTGGCGACGGCATCTGCGAGCTCGTGGTGTCGGTCGACTTCCAGACCATCGCCTACCAGCCGGGACCGTCCGATCCGGGGGCCAGGGCCGCGGCCGCGGCGGCGAGCGGCCGCGGCGAACTGGTCCCGGTCCACTACCAGCTGGCGCGGCCGGACATCGGCGCCGCACTGCTCACGTCGCTGCGCCAGGCGCCCGGCGCGGATCCCACCCCACTCACCGCCGACGTCGAGGTGCTGCGCCGATATGTGATCGGCGCACACGCGCTGCTCGATTCGCTGTCCGGAATCACCTCCGCGACCGCGGACGGCACCGGCACCCTCGACGCGCTCTGCGCGCGCCACGGCATCGACTTCGACTCGCTGGGCGCGGCCAACGCGGACACCAGGGTCACCCAGTTGGTCGACACCACCGGACTCACGGTGCCGGTGAGCCGGGTGTTCCGCAACCGCGACACGATCGCCGCGCTGTGCGCGCCACTCAGCCCATCCCCGGATCCCGCGCAGGTGCTCCGGCACGAGGACAACACCGTGCTGCCGCTGAATCCCGGCATCGAACTCACCACGCCACCGCGGGAACGCGCCGTACCGGATGACTCGCCGTCGGCCGATGCGCTGGCGGCGGCGTTCCACTGCACGCCGGCCCGGCTCGTCGCGGCCAACCAGGACCGGCCCGGCCTGCTCACACCGGGGTTCGTCTTCGAATGCAACGGCTTGCGAGTGGCCGTCGACACCGGCCCGCCGGGCAGCGAGGCGACCCTCGCCGGGGTCGCCGGAGCGTTCCAGGCGAACGGTGTCCCCTTCGACGCGGCCCGGATCATCGCGCTCAACGCGGACACCCCGGGCATGTTCCGCCCCGGAGCGCTCATGGTGGTCGACGGCTACGTCGTCGTCGGCGGCGACACCCTCGACCGCAACGGAGCGTTCCTGACACCCGCGGACCTCGCACCCCTGAACACGCGGACCGCGGATCTGTTCCCGCCCGGTACCCCGGTGTTCCTGATGGCGGCACCGGCACCGGAGCCGGGCGAGGACACGCTGGCGCACTTCGCCGCCGCCAACGGCACGACCCCCGGCGAGCTGCTGCGGCACAACCGTCAGGCCACGGTGCATCCGGCGTCGCCACCGGTCGTACCGGGGACCTGGGCCTGGCCGGACGGTCCGGCCGCCCTGCGCGTGCCCTACACGGTCCGCCCGGGCGACTCCCTCGACGCCATCGCCGAGCGTTTCCCCGGCGCCGACCTCGTGGCCCTCAACGCCGACATGCCGGGGACCGTCGCGGCCGACGTCACCATCACCGTGGGCGGCACCTCGGTGACAACCACGAGGCCCACGTCGTTCTCCGAGGTCTGCGCTCGGTTCACACCGCCGATCGACCTGGCGGCACTCGCCACCGCCATCGGCCCGCGCACCGACGTGCCGGCCACCGGTGCGCTGCTGATCTGCCCGCCCGGTGTGCTCCCGGCCGCGACGCCCGGACTTGACGGCGTGGTACCCGAGGAAGCCGCGCGGCGCTTCGGAGTCACCGCGGCCGCCCTGCTCGCCGCCAACGCCGGCACCCCCGGTCTGCTCCTGCCCCAGCAGGTGCTGTTCGCGCCGCCGGCCACCGGGCAGGCCACTCCGAGCACCGAGACGACCGCGGTCGCCGACACGCTCACCGCCGTCGTCGAACGCTTCCGCCGCCAGGGCGCGACGGCCGACATCGACACGCTCGTCCGGATGAACGCGGGAACCGGGTTCCTGCGCGCGGGAGCACGTGTCGTCGTCCCGCCGGCCACCGCTCGTCTGACCGGCCGTCTCGGCGAGGAGACACCGCAGGACGTACGGTGGTCGTTCCCCGCGGCCGTCTTCCCGGTCACCGTGGAGCTCGAACTGTCCCGCGACCCCGCTCTGGTCGACCCGGCGCTCGCCGGGACCGCGACGCGCCACCGCACCGCCGTCCCCGCCGAGCGTTCCGCGGACCTCGCCCAGGACGGCGCGCGCAGCCTCGCGGCCTTCGCCGCGCAGGTGCAGACCGCCCTGCCCGTCCTGCGGCTGGCGACGGGCCAGGCGGGCTCGTCCGCCACCGACGTGTGGGCGGTCGTCTTCGGGGCGGACGGCATCGAGGAAGTCTCCGTGAGCCCTCCGGTCACCGTGGCGGGTACCGCTCAGCCCCGCACGTTCGCCCTCCGCCCCTTCCACCCCACCCTCATCTCCCGGCAGGACGTCACCACACGAGGGCTCGACGTGCGGACCGGGCTGCTCACCGACCCTCAGACCCGCGACTACCAGGGCATCGACCTGGAGGTGTGGGCGCGCGGCTTCCTCGCCGATGTCGAGCTCGTCCTGTCGGCCGCCTCTGTCGGAGGCGCCTACGCGGTGAACCGCGAGGCACTGGACCGCATCGCCGACACCAAGGGAAAACTCGCGGCAGCCGTGGCCCACGGCCTCGACGGCATCCTCGACGGACAGGCGCCCGGCACCGTACCCGCCACCAAACGCGAGGCGGCCGTCGAGAGGCTGCGTCAGGAACTGCTCGTCTCGCTGACCCGCGGCTACTCGGTCGCGGCAGTCCTGCAGTACGACACCAACGCGTCGCCGCGAGGGACGGACCTGCACGCGAGACTGTCCGGCACACCGGTCATCGATGTCCGCAGGGCTTCTTCCGATCCCGCGGCGGCGACGCTGTCGAGCGGCAAGATCCCGCTGAGCGGTGGGGAGTCCCAGGTCAACTTCCTGCTCACGGTGCCGGACGCGGTCAGGCAGTCCGCCCTCGACCTCGCACTCGACTTCACCGTCAAGGAGCTGGAGTTCGGCATCACCCCGCAGATCGAGGGCTACGAGCGGTCCGACTGGCTCACCTTCCTCACCCCTCTGCGCTCCGGCCAGCCGACCGCCCTCCACTTCGACCTCGGCGAGCCGCGCGTACCGGTGCCGCTGCGCGCCTACCCCCCGATGCCGATCCTTCTCGGACACCGGGCCCTCGTTCCCACGTCGGCGTCGCAGCTCGACGACGCGGTGCGCTGGCGGTACCAATTCTCCTTGCAGCACCAGTCGGTGGCACAGGACACCATCGAGTTCCGTGTCGCCTACAACCAGTCCGCCCAGGCGGTGGCCGTGGCACAGGGGGAGGACCTGTTCGCCGCTCTGGCGCAGTACACCACCGTCGCCACCGCGCTGCGCGGCCTGCTAGCGGGACTGCGCGAACGGGAAGACGGCGACACCGGCCAGGACACCACTCTGGCCACGGCCCTGAACACCTTCGACACACTCGCCGCCTCCGTCGCCGATGCCTGGACCGCGCACTGGAACGGCGATTCCACCTCCCGGACGGCCGTCGGCCCCTCGTCGGGCGACGAACCGGCCGCGGACGTGTATCGGTACGCCATCAACCTCCAGACCGATGCCGAGGGAGGGTGGTACACCACCCTGCGGCTGACCCGCGCGGTCGAATCCGGGCCCGGAGGGGTCGACTGGCCGGACACGCTCCGCGTCATCGCGGACGGCGAGCGCCACGACCTCGGACGCGTCGACCCGGCCCTGTGCGGGTGCGACACCGACAGCGACTGCCTCTGCTACGCGTTCCCCGCCGACACCGTTCCCGCCCTCACTCTGCTCACGTATGAACTGACCTTCCCGCCCGTACACATCGCGTCGTACCAGAACGCGTCCGCAAGCGCCTGGGTCACGCGCAACGCGCGGCTGCTGGGCCCCGACGGGCCGGACACCGCGCCGTCCTTCGTGTATCGCACACCGGAGACCGGATACCCGAAGCCCATCGTGCCGTTCATCGACATCACCGAGCCCATTCCGATCGGACCGTGGTCCGAGGAACCACTTGCTCCGGTGTTCCGGACCGTCTTCGGCGGCGATCCGGCCGACCGGAGGGTCAGCGTCGGCATGCGGTACGCCTACACGCTCGTCCCCGGCGCACCGCCGCTCGCGGCCCTGCTGCCTGTCGCACAGTCGACGGTGGGAAGATACGACGCCACCACCGTCACGGGGATCACGGCCACCCTCGACACCTGGTTCCAACGCGAGCAGCCCACACCCGACGGCGGTGCCTGGGTCTTCCGGCTCAGTCTCTACTCCTCGCTCGACCCGTCGCTGCAGCGCCCGGTGCTTCACCTCAGACACCTTTCCTCTCCACTGACCGCTACGGCGCCGAGCGAACATCCGGGTACGTAGCACGACCGACAGCGCGCGCCGGGCGCTCGGTTGCGGTCCCCGACGCCCCGAAGCGCTGCTCCGTTCGAGGGAACGTGACACCGCGACCCTGGCGGTAAACGGTCCGGACGGGCCTACTGGTGTTATAGGCCGATGGATTGCCCCTTCATCTGACGGGAGCCATGACAGCCGAACCGTTCCGGCAAGGACACCGCATCATGACGCGCAGGTGACTCGCGGTAAGCCACCACCTTTGTGGCGCAGGTCAGCTCGACAGCGGAACGGTGTCACGCCGCGGTGGGGCCGTCGTACGGCGACAACTGGCCTGATCGATCGATGCCGGCGTGAGAGGCCCACATCATGACCGCTACCACAACCCTGGTGACGTCGGCGCCGAACCCCTCGGTGGTCGGCCAGGTGGTCACGTTCACCGCCACCGTCACCCCGCTCGGCCCGTCGCAGTTCACGCCGACGGGGAGCGTCACCTTCGCCATCGGCGGCGGCCCCACCCTCAGCGGAACCGTGGAGGCGGGCGGCATCGCCACGGTGACCACCGGCGCTCTGGCGACCGGCACGCATACGGTCACGGCCACCTACGGCGGCGACGCCAACTTCACCGGCTCCAGCGGGCTCACTGTCCATGCCGTCGTCAAGGCATCGACGACGACGGCCGTCACCTCCTCGCCCGATCCTTCTTCGTCCGGACAGACCGTCACCATCACCGCCCGGGTGACGGCCAGTCCGCCAGGAGCGGTCGTTCCCACCGGAACCGTGACGTTCGTCGTCGGCGGGGTCGGCGGCCTCACACTGACCCGTACGCTGGACGCCACCGGAACCGCCACCGTCACCACCAGCTCCCTCGGCGTGGGGGTGCACTCCATCACCGCCGTCTACGAGGGCGACACCCGCACCAACCCCTCCAGCGGCACGGACACCCACATCGTCACCCAGGCCAGTACCACCACCGCGGTGAACGTTTCGCCCGCGATATCAGTTTTCGGTCAAGCCGTCACGATCAGCGCGACCGTCACCGGCCCGCCGGGTGCCGGGACGCCGACCGGCACGGTCACCTTCACCATCAGCGGCCGTCCCACGGTCACGATTCCGCTCGACGCGTCGGGGGTGGCCACCCTCACCACCAGCGATCTCGCCGTCGGCGTCCACGCCATCACCGCGGTCTACAACGGCGCTCCGGGCATCCCCGGCTCCACCGGAACCGGCACCCACACCGTGGGCAAGGCCCGGACGGCCACGAGAGTCGACTCCTCGGCGAACCCCTCCGTTACGGGCCAGCCGGTCACCTTGACGGCTGTGGTCGCAGTCGTACCGCCCGGTGCGGGCGCCCCCACCGGGTCGGTGACCTTCGCCATCACCGGTGGCCCCTCGCTCACCGCGCCCCTGGGCACCACCGGCACGGCAACGGTCCAGGTGCCCGGCCTGCCCGCGGGGTCCTACCCGGTCACGGCCACGTACAGCGGTGACGACAACGCCGACAGTTCCTTCGGTACCACCACCCAGACGGTGAGCCGGGCCGACACCACGACGGCGGTCACCGCGGATCCGCACGTCACCGTCTTCGGTCAGACGGTGACTGTGACCACCGTCGTGAGCGCGGTCACGCCGGGCGCCGGAACCGCCGCCGGGACGGTGCGGTACACCATCGAGGGCGCGAACCTCACCTTCACGCCGACCGACGGTGCCATCACGGTGACCATCTTCGGCCTCCCCGTGGGAACCCACACGGTGGCGGTCACCTACCTCGGTGACGTCAACTTCACCGGTTCGTCGGGGTCGGTGACCTTCACCGTGGAGAAGGCCCGGACCACGGTCTCCCTCACCTCGTCGCCCAACCCCTCGACGCCCGGCCAGTCGGTCACCTACACCTCCACGGTCACCCCGATGCCACCCGGCGCGGGTCTCCCGACGGGCTCGGTGGCCTTCATCCTCGGCGGCGCCGGCGGCGGTACCGTGGCCGTCCCGCTGACCGGCCAGGGGAAAGCCATGCTGGTCAGCAGTTCACTGGGATCCGGGGAGCACACCGTGACCGCCCAGTACAACGGTGACGCGCGCTTCCTGGGTTCGTCCCAGTCGATCACACAGACGGTGAGCCCGGCCCAGGATTAGGCCCTCACCAAGAGCAATCATCACGCGCATGGACAGGCAATCTCTGAGCGTGTCGTGTGCCGTTCAGAAACACGTCACTGCTGGTCATGCTGCGTATCTGTCCTCATTGATCAGGCCGCCAAGGACACGGGTCCGGGGCAGCCGTCGTGGGGTTTTCAGGTCGGTCAGCGGCGCAGTGTGGTGGGCGGCGAGAGGAAAGCGCGACAAAGACGCCGAGATCCTGGCGCTACGCCACCAACTCACCGTGCTGCAGCGACAGACCGACAAACGGAAGCTGACCTGGCCAGACCGTGCACTGCTGGCCGCCCTCCTACATCGCCTCCCCCTGTGGGGTTCCATAATTATGGCCAAGCCTCGCGACCAGCAAAGATCGATGGAGCCTCACTGATCGGGCAGGATCGTAGTCTGTGTCCTTGCGCCTGCTCTACCTGCTCGCCACTCGGCTACTCAGCTGGTTCGTGCTACTCGGCCGTTCCTCCGCATCCAAGGACGTCGAGCTACTCGTGCTCCGCCATGAGGTAGCCGTGCTGCGCCGCAGCACTCCGAGGCCGCGCTTGACCTGGGCGGACCGCGCGATCCTCACCGCTCTCGTCCGTCTTCTGCCGAGAAAGCTGCGCGCACAGAGACTGGTTACCCCCGGCACGCTCCTGCGCTGGCACCGCCGCCTGGTGGCACGAAAATGGACCTATCTACACAAGGTCGGCCGCCCTCCTCTCGACGAAGCAATCGCCACGCTCATCGAACGGCTCGCAACAGAGAACCCGTCCTGGGGGTACAAGCGGATCCAAGGCGAGCTGATGGGGCTCGGTCACCGCATCGGTGCCTCCACCATCCGCAGAGTCCTCAAACATCTGAACATACCGCCAGCACCCAAACGGCAGACCGACACGACATGGCGACAGTTCCTGCATACCCAGGCATCGACCATGCTCGCCGTCGACTTCTTCCACATCGACTGTGCCCTCACCCTGCGACGCCTTTACGTGTTCTTCGCGATCGAGGTCGGCACCCGCTACATACACATCCTGGGCACCACCTCCCATCCCGACGGCCCCTGGACCACCCAGCAGGCACGCAACCTCCTCATGGAACTGGGCGACCGAGCCTCCGAGTTCACGGTCCTGGTGCGGGACCGGGCCGGGCAGTTCACCGATGCGTTCGACGCCGTCCTCGCCAGCGCCGGCATCACGGTCGTGAAGATCCCTCCGCGCAGCCCCCGCGCGAACGCGTACGCGGAACGATTCGTACTCACCTTCCGCTCCGAGGTTACTGATCGCATGCTCATCCTCGGCCGGCGCCACCTTCGCACCGCGCTCAACGAATACGCCCGCCACTACAACGGGCGAAGACCCCACCGCGGACGCCAACTCAAACCGCCCCGACCCGACCTTCCCATCGCCGACCTCTCGCAAGAACGGATCAAGCGTCGACCCGTTCTCGGAGGACTTATCAATGAGTATGAAAGGGCCGGATAAGTTCGCAGGTCAGTGCGGCGGCCCTGTTTTGGAACCCCACAGGACATCGACGAGGCCATCGCCACCGCCAGCACCCCAGACGTCCGGCTCATCGTCGCCCTTGCCGCCGTTCACGCGGCACGGCCGAAGATGATCCGCACCATGAAGTTGGAGGACATCGACCTGGGCAACCGGCGCATCACCGTCGGCGGTCACGTCCGCCCACTCGACGACCTCACCCACCGTGCTGTCCTGGACTGGCTCAGCCACCGCCGCAGTCGCTGGCCGAACACGGCCAACCCTCATCTGCTGATCACCCAGAAGACCGCCGTCGAACTCGGCCCGGCCGGCAAACTCTGGACCACCCGGGCCAACCGCAACCTCACCGCCACCCTGGAACGGCTCCGCGTCGACCGCCAACTCGAAGAGGCCCTCACCCACGGCGCCGACCCGCTCCACCTCGCGCTCGTCTTCGGCATCGACGAGAAGACCGCCATCCGCTACGCGGACTCGGCCCGGCAACTTCTCCAAGCCGACCTCGAAGCCGATCCCGCGTGTTCGCCACGAACCCACGGGTCAACCCCCGACAATGGCACCCGCAGACCCTCGGGTTCCCGCTGAAGAACCTTCAGTTTCCGCGAACTCGCGGGGATCGAGGCCCCGGACTCCTACCTCTGCCCCCAGGGGAAATGTAGCTGTCAGTGATCCTCTGGCTGGCGGTCTCTGGGTCCGGTAGCAGGGTGGGCGAGGTCGGTCTCCTCTGCGTCTCAGGATGAATGTTACGGTCGTTACATGAACGCCGAGACGGTCGTAGCGCAGGACCGATTCCTGCTGGTGACGGTCAGCACCGCCGACGCCCCGCCGGCCACCCGCGTACGGGTCTGGCGCAAGCTGCGCTCCCTGGGCGCGCTCTACCTCCAGCAGTCGGCGTGCCTGCTGCCCGACCGTGACTTGGTGCGCCGCCAGGTCGCGCGTCTGCTCGCCTCCGTGCGCGCCGACGGCGGCACTGCCCGCCAGCTGACCGTCGACGTCACCGACCCCGCCGAGTACGCCCAGCTCGTGGCCGAGTTCAACGCCGAGCGGGACACCGAGTACGGCGAAGTCGTCGAACGCGCCCCCGGACTCCTGGCCGAGCTGGAGAAGGAGACCGCCCGGGGCAACGCCACCTACGCGGAGGTCGAGGAGTCCGAGGCGGACCTGGAACGGTTCGACAAGTGGCTCGCCAAGATCGCCGCCCGCGACTACTTCGGCGCCCCTGGCCACGTCATGGCCCGAGAAGCGGTCGAACGGTGCCGCACGGCGCTGACCGCCTTCGAGAACGCCGCCCTCGCCGCACAGGCCGACACCCACCCCGCCGACCAGGCCACGACCAGCGCGCTGCCCGCATCAGCGACGCTGCGCGCAGTCGAATAGAAACAAGGTCATCACATGTGGTGGGACATACTCCTCGCAATCGCCGCCGGCCTGCTGGCCACCTGGCTCGCCCTGCTCATCGCCCTGCTCGTCATCCGCCCCAAGGGCGCCCTCCTGGGCGAAGCCGTACGGCTCCTGCCGAACCTGGTCCGCCTCCTGCGCCGCCTGGCCGCCGACAAGACCCTGCCCCGCAGCGTCCGGATCCGCCTCGGCGCGCTGATGGTCTACCTGGCCCTGCCCATCGACCTGATCCCCGACTTCCTGCCGGTGATCGGCTACGCCGACGACGCCATCATCGTCGCCTTCACTCTGCGCTCCGTCGTACGCCGAACCGGGATCGACGCCGTACACGCGCACTGGCCCGGCACCGACGACGGCTTCGCCGCCCTGTCACGCCTCACCGGACTCCACCGCGCGGGCCACACCCCCACCGACTGACAACGGCCTTCAGAGCGCAACACTGCGCTTGTCAAAGTCGTGAACGAAGCCAGTCCGCTGGCCTCGGGCGGCGGGCCGGTAGGCTGGTGGTCTGCGGCAGCCTGTGTGGCCGCTGCGCGGTGGTGGGACTCGCCGTACCCGAACCGCGGCACCGGTGCCGCCAACAGTCCCTACTTGTGACCAGATGTGCCCGCATGCCCGGGCGCCACACGAGTAGGAGACCAACCGGCGATGGAAACCCCACGCGACCGGGCCATCGAGCCCACGGATCCCGACATCGATCTGTCGGTGCCTGCCCAGCGCCACGAGCCGGCCCGAGGGCAGACACCCGTGCCCGTGATCGCGGTGGTAGCGGTCGGCGGCGCGCTGGGGGCCACCGCCCGCTATGGAGCCTCCCTGCTGTGGCCCACTCCAGTCGGCGCCTTCCCCCTGGACCACGCTGCTGGTGAACGCGGTCGGGTGCGCGGTGATCGGCGTGTTCATGGTGATCATCTCGGATGTGTGGGCCGCGCACCGACTGGTGCGGCCCTTCTTCGGCACCGGCGTGCTGGGCGGCTTCACCACCTTCTCCACCTACGCCGTCGACATCCAGCACCTGGTGCACAGCGGCCATGCCCGCACCGGCCTGGCCTACCTGGCCGCCACCCTGCTCGCCACGCTCGCGGCCGTGTGGGCGGCGGCTGCGACCACCCGCCGCCTGATCTCCTGGAGGACGACATGACACGGCTGCACGGCTCCGCGCTACGGGTGACGATCTTCATCGGGGAGTGCGACACCTTCCACCACAAGCCGCTCTACAGCGAGATCGTCCACCGCGCTCACCGGGCCGGACTCGCCGGCGCGAGCGTGTTCAAAGGCATCGAGGGCTTCGGCGCCTCCTCCCTGATCCACACCAGCCGCCTGCTGTCGCTGAGCGAGGACCTTCCGGTCGCGATCGTCATCGTCGACGAGGAGGCCCGCATCCGTGCCTTCCTGCCCCAGCTCGACGAACTCGTCACCGAGGGGCTGGTGATCCTCGACGAGTGCGAGGTCATCCGCTACGCCGGACGCCACAAGGAGGGGAGGGCCCGGTGAACTGGCTGCTGGTGGTGGCCGGCGCGACGGCCGGGGCGCCGCTGCGCTACCTGACCGACCGCGCCGTACAGACCCAGCACGACACCGTCTTCCCCTGGGGCACCTTCGCCGTCAACGTCACCGGCTGCCTCATCCTGGGCCTGCTCTCCGGTGCGGTCACCTACGGCGCCGCCTCCCACTCCCTTCAGATGGTGCTCGGCACCGGCTTGTGCGGGGCGCTGACCACCTACTCGACGTTCTCCTACGAGACGCTGCGCCTGGCCGAGGACAGGGCGCGCCTCTTCGCCGCGGCCAACGTGATCGCCGGCGTGGTCGCCGGGCTCGGTGCCGCGTTCGTCGGCACGGCCTTCGCGCAGGCGGTGTGGGCATGAAGCCGGTCACCGGGGTCGAGACCGCGGTGGGCAGACCGGTGGGGATGCGGCCGTGGCGGTTCGTGGTGTGGTTCGGTGCGGTCAGCCTGCTGGCCAACTTCGTCTACGAAGGCGCCCGCTCCGTCACCGGCCCCCTGCTCGCCTCACTGGGCGCATCTTCCCTGGTCGTGGGCGTCGTCACAGGCGCCGGTGAGGCGGCGGCACTCGGGCTGCGGCTGGTCTCCGGGCCGCTTGCGGACCGCACCCGCCGCTTCTGGGGCCTGGCGATCGCCGGGTATGCGCTGACGGCGGTCTCGGTGCCGCTGCTGGGTGTGGCGGGGGTGCTGTGGGCGGCCTGCGTCCTGGTGATCGCCGAGCGAGTCGGCAAGGCGGTGCGCTCTCCGGCCAAGGACACCCTGCTCTCGCACGCCACCGCGGCCACCGGACGCGGAAAGGGTTTCGCCGTCCACGAGGCCATGGACCAGATCGGCGCCCTCGTGGGCCCGCTGCTCGTAGCCGGGATGCTCGCGCTCACCGGCGACGACTACGCCCCCGCTCTGGGCGTCCTGGCCGTGCCCGGCGTGGCGGCCCTGGGACTGCTGGTCTGGCTGCGCTCCCGCGTCCCCGACCCTGAGGCGTACGAGCGTGAGGCGGTTGCGAAGACGCCGCCAGCCGCACCGGCGGGCCGCCTGCCGACGACGTTTTGGACGTATGCGGCGTTCACCGCCGCCACCACCGCCGGGTTCGCCACCTTCGGCGTGCTCTCCTACCACCTCGTCCAACGCCACCTGCTGACCACCGCCTGGGTGCCCGTGCTCTACGCCGGCGCCATGGCCGTCGATGCCGTCGCCGCGCTCGCGACCGGCTGGCTGTACGACCGGCACGGCCCCCGCGTCCTGGTGGCCCTGCCGGTACTGACCGCCACGGTCGCCGCCCTGGCTTTCACCAACACGATCGCGGTGGCCGCGGCCGGTTCGCTGGCGTGGGGCGCGGCCATGGGCATCCAGGAATCCACCCTGCGCGCCATGGTGGCCGACCTGGTGCCCTCCGGGCGCCGGGCGACCGCCTACGGCATCTTCGCCGGCGTCGTCGGCGCCGCCAGCCTCGCCGGTGGTGCGCTGACCGGCGGCCTGTACGGCTACTCCATCCCCGTGCTGATCACCGTGGTCGTGGTCATCCAGGTCCTCGCCCTGGCCCTCCTGGCCGTCACTACCGCCCGCCGCACCAAGGCCGGGGCAGGGTGAGGTGGGCTATCGGGGCCTTCCCGGCCCGCCGCCTCACCTGAGGTCAACGATCCAGCCGCCCGCTGGCGACGCCGGGGCACGGGTCTCCAGAATGCCGACCCGGCCGCACCGTCCGCCGCCGACCGGGCGGTTTCCGCCTCGGGCGCGGTGCGGGGGCCGGGCACTGTGGCCGCCGCGGCGGCGGCGAGGTGGGAGTTCATGTCCAGCTCGAACCAGCCGTAGAGTTCACGTGGGCCCAGAACAACGGGGACAGGGCCCGCCGGTCGGCGTCGGTGAGCCGGTTCCGCCAGATCAGGTGAACACTCCGCAACGAGAACGCGCGCGTCAGCCCAGAACAGTCGCCACACATCTCACAGTCGTCTCACACACTGTTCGCGTCGTACTCGCCTGAGAGCCTCCGACCTGGACGTTCTCGGACTGTGTGGACGTGAACAACCGCCGTGGACGATATGTAAACTCTGTGCACGTGACTGGTAAGCCGCGCATTCCGAACGTCCTGGCCAACCGCTACGCCTCCACGGAGCTGGCCGTCCTGTGGTCCCCCGAGTACAAGGTGACGCTGGAGCGGCGGCTGTGGCTCGCCGTGCTCCGTGCCCAGAAGGACCTCGGAATCGAGGTGCCGGACGCCGCCCTCGCCGACTACGAGCGGGTCCTGGAGACCGTCGACCTGGCCTCGATCGCCGAACGGGAGAAGGTCACCCGCCACGATGTGAAGGCCCGCATCGAGGAGTTCAACGCCCTCGCCGGCCATGAGCACGTCCACAAGGGCATGACCTCCCGCGACCTCACCGAGAACGTGGAGCAGCTCCAGATCCGGCTCTCCCTGGAGCTGGTTCGGGACCGTACGGTCGCGGTGCTGGCCCGGCTCGGCAAGCTGGCCGCCGACCACGCCGAGCTGGTGATGGCCGGGCGATCGCACAATGTCGCGGCGCAGGCCACCACGCTCGGCAAGCGGTTCGCCACCACGGCGGACGAGCTGCTGGTGGCGTACGAGCGGCTGGAGAACCTGCTGGGCCGCTATCCGCTGCGCGGCATCAAGGGCCCGGTCGGCACCGCGCAGGACATGCTGGACCTGCTCGGCGGCGACGCGGCGAAGCTGGCCGAGCTGGAGCGGCGGATCGCCACCCACCTGGGCTTCGGGCAGGCGTTCACCTCCGTCGGCCAGGTCTATCCGCGCTCGCTGGACTACGACGTCGTCACCGCGCTGGTGCAGCTGGCCGCGGCCCCGTCCTCGCTGGCCAAGACCATCCGGCTGATGGCCGGGCACGAGCTGGTGACCGAGGGCTTCAAGCCCGGCCAGGTCGGCTCGTCCGCGATGCCGCACAAGATGAACACCCGCTCCTGCGAGCGCGTGAACGGCCTCGCGGTGATCCTGCGCGGCTACGCCTCGATGACCGGCGAACTGGCGGGCGACCAGTGGAACGAGGGCGATGTCTCCTGCTCGGTGGTGCGCCGGGTCGCGCTGCCGGACGCGTTCTTCGCCTTCGACGGGCTGCTGGAGACCTTCCTGACCGTGCTCGACGAGTTCGGCGCCTTCCCCGCCGTCGTCGCCCGTGAGCTGGACCGCTACCTCCCCTTCCTCGCCACCACGAAGGTGCTGATGGGCGCCGTACGGGCCGGGGTGGGCCGCGAGGTCGCCCATGAGGCGATCAAGGAGCACGCGGTGGGCGCGGCGCTGGCGATGCGCGAGCGGGGCGCCGAGCGCAATGAACTGCTCGACTCGCTCGCCTCCGATGAACGGATCCCGCTGGACCGGGCCGCGCTGGACGCCCTGATGGACGACAAGCTCTCCTTCACGGGCGCGGCCGCGGACCAGGTGGGCGCGGTGGTCGCCAGGATCGAGGAGATCGTCAAGGAGCGCCCGGAGGCCGCCGCCTACGCTCCCGGCTCGATCCTCTGACACCGGCGATGACCCCCGCGCCGACCCCCGCCGAACTGGAGGCCGCCCGCGACCGCCTCGTCCCCGATGTGGTCGCGGACGGTCTGCGCGTCCTCTTCTGCGGTATCAACCCCGGGCTGATGACGGCCGCCACCGGCCACCACTTCGCCCGCCCCGGCAACCGCTTCTGGCCCGCCCTCCACGCCTCGGGCTTCACCCCGCGGCAGTTGCACCCGTCCGAACAGTCGGAGCTGGTGCGTCACGGCCTGGGCATCACCAATGTGGTGGCGCGCGCCAGCGCCCGCGCCGATGAGCTGAGCGACGAGGAGTACCGGGAGGGCGGCCGAATCCTGGAGGAGAAGGTGCTCCGGCTGCGGCCGCGCTGGCTGGCGGTGGCCGGGGTCACCGCCTACCGGGTGGCGTTCGGCGACAAGAAGGCGAAGATCGGGCCGCAGACGAGGACCATAGGCGAGACCCGGATATGGGCCCTGCCGAATCCAAGCGGCCTCAACGCGCACTGGACGCTGCCCGCCATGGCGGAGGAGTACGGCCGCCTGCGCGCGGCCGCGGAGGCCGACGACTAATCGACTACCACTACAGGGACGCCCAGACCCCCGCCGTAGAGCGCGCGGCGGACCGCCCCTTCCGGGCACCGCACGGGCGGCTGGTCCGGAAGTGCGCCGCCGCGGCTGCCGGTCCCGCTGCGCCCGCGGTTACGCCCGGACACCTGAGACATGAGTTGATGCCGTCGGCGCGGTCACTCGAACCGTGCTGTGTCGCCTGCCCCTCGACGTACGATCTCGGCTTCGCCGCCGGACAAGTCGATGACCGTGGTCGGCTCGGTGCCGCAGTCACCCGAGTCCACCACGGCGTCCACCACGTGGTCGAGCCGTTCTTTGATCTCCCATCCCTGCGTCATCGGCTCGTCCTCATCGGGCAGCAGCAGGGTGCTGGAGAGCAGCGGCTCACCGAGGTCGGCGAGCAAGGCCTGAGTGGCGGCGTGGTCGGGAATCCGGACTCCGACCGTCTTTTTCTTCGGGTGCAGCAGCTGCCGCGGCACCTCCTTCGTCGCCGGGAGGATGAAGGTGTAACTGCCGGGCGTTGCTGCTTTGATCACGCGGAACACGTCTTTGTCGACGTGCACGAACTGGCCCAGCTGCGCGAAGTTCTGGCACATCAGCGTGAAGTGGTGACGCTCGTCGAGGTTCCGGATCGACCGGATCCGGCCGATGCCGTCACGATTGCCCAGTCGGCATCCCAGTGCGAAGCAGGAGTCCGTCGGGTAGGCGATGAGCGCGCCGGAACGGATCATGTCAGCCACATTGCTGATGGTGCGCTGCTGTGGATTATCGGGATGCACATCGTAATACTTCGCCATCCGCCGAGCCTATGCGATCAGGACTCCCCGGTCGCTTCGTGCCCCGGACGCGGCCGAGCCCGACGATGACGACATCGACGAGCCGTCGCGCCCAGCGCCGGAGGGGGCGTCATATCGTGCCCTCCTCCCCTATCGCCACCAGCAGCTGGAACGGCAGCTCGCGGTCGCCCTGCCCGACCCCCAGCCCGACCCAGCGGCCGTCGACGCGCCAGACGCGCAGCTCGGGTACGTAACCGCACAGGGTGTCCAGCGGGGGCGGGACCGGCTCGCCCATCGCCGAGCGCTCCAGGGAGTCGGTCAGGTCGAGGACGTCGGGGGCGCCCCACCGTAAGGTCAGCACCTGGTCCAGCGCGCTCAGCTCGGCCTCGAACTCCTCCAGCACCTCCTCGACCCGGGTCAGATCCGCGTCCCAGAAGTCCTCGCTGACGCGGAGGTCGGCGACATGGAAGCCGGGGCCGCTCTCCACCCATCCGTCGGCGGTCCGCTGCGCGGGGAAGTCCCGCACGCGCAGTTGATCGATCGTGGTCACATGGTCCGCCGTACTGGTCATGGTGTCAGTAAACCGTGTAGGTCGGACATCTGGCCGCCCGTCAGATGACCTGCGCGACGGCCGGGCGGCCCGAGCTGGGAAGGGGCACTCGCCGCCTCCGCGCCCAGCGGATACGATCCGGCAGATACGCACTGGGAGGGAGGCCGACGTTGGGGCGGCTCACCGGCGGGGATCCGTCTCTGCTGCGACGCATCAACTCCGCCGTGGTCCTGCACGCGCTGCGCGCGGCGACCGCGTCCGACACCGCCACCGGGGGTGGCCAGGACGACGCGGGCGGCTGCGCCGGGAGCGCGAGCCTCACCGATCTGACCCGGGTGACCGGGCTGTCCCGGCCCACCGTCGAAGGGGTGATCGACGGGCTGGCCGACAGCGGTCTGGTGGTCGAGGTGCCCGCCGAGGAGGGCGGTGTCCGCCGCCAGGGCCGCCCCGCGCGCCGCTTCCGCTTCCGGGCCGAGGCCGGGCATCTGCTGGGCATAGAGATAGGGCCGCACCGGGTGGCCGCGCTCCTGTCGGACCTCGACGGACACGCGCTCGGCTCGATCGTGCGCGAGGTGTCGGAGAAGGCGTCCGCGGACGAGCGGCTGGAGCGGGTGCGCACCACCGTCGCGGATCTGCTGCGGCGCGCGGGGGTGGCCCGGTTCTCGCTGCGCGCGGTCGGGGTGGGCAGCCCCGGGGTCGTCGAGGCCGACGGCACCGTCCATCTGTGCACCGCGCTCCCCGGCTGGACCGGGCTGCCCCTGGGCGAGCGGCTGCGGCGGTCCTTCCGCTGCCCGGTGCTGGTGGAGAACGACGCGAACACGGCCGCGGTGGCCGAGCACTGGAAGGGCGCGGCGGTCGGTTCGGACGATGTGGTGTTCGTGCTGGCCGGGTTGAGCCCGGGGGCCGGGTCGTTGATCGGCGGGCGGCTCCACCGCGGCTTCGGCGGCGCCGCCGGGGAGATCGGGGCGCTGCATCTGCTGGGCCGGGAGGCCGCCCCGGAGGAGGTGCTCTCCACGACCGGGGAGCCGCTGAACCCGCTGGACGAGGCGCAGGTGGCGCATGTCTTCACGCTGGCCCGGGACGGCGACGTGCGGGCGCGCGCGGCCGTGGACCGCTTCGTCCGCAGGCTGGTGCACGACACGGCGGCCCTGGTCCTGGCGCTGGACCCCGAGGTCGTGGTGGTGGGCGGCTGGGCCGCCGGTCTTGACGGGGTGCTGGCCCCGCTGCGCGATGAGCTGTCGCGCTACTGTCTGCGGCCCCCGCAGGTCACGCTCTCGCTGCTCGGCGAGGCGGCGGTGACCACGGGGGCGCTGCGACTGGCCCTGGACCATGTGGAGCAGGAGCTCTTCGCGGTCGACAGTACGGTGACGACCCGCCGCGCGAGTCACTGAGGCGGGTCGCACGGGGCGCCGTTTCGGGAGGCGTACGGACGGGAGGCCTACGGCGCGGTGGCGCGAGGCGGGACCGGATCGCGCGGGGCGGGACCGGATCAGCCCGCCAGCAGCTCCTCGCCCGCGTCGCCGAAGGTGAGCCGGCAGGTGTCGGCCCGGTACGTGGCCACGGCGACGGCCGCGGTGCGACCCTGGGCCACATAGCGGGTGGTCACGAGGAGGACGGGGGCGCCGGGCAGCCGGTCGAGCTCCTTGGCGTCGTCCGCGCGGGCCGAGCCGAGCTCCACGGTCTGCTCACGGCCCTCCAGCTCCAGCCGGCGCAGCTCGCGCAGCACGGCGCGGGCGCGGGCCAGCCCGCTGGGGGTGTCGATGGCGGCGAGGCCGGGGACGGACTCGGCCGGCACGTACATCAGCCCGGCGGCGAGCGGCTGGCCGTGGCTCATCCGGGTGCGGCGCACCCGGTGGACCGGGGTGTCGGGGTCGATCTCCAGCAGCCGGGCGACCTCGGCGGGCGGGGCCACCTCGGTGCTGTCGACGGTCTGCCAGGTGTTCTCGCCGGAGGCGTCGGTCCAGCCGTGGGCGTATTCCCCGACGGCCACGCCGACGCGGGGCGGGGCGACGGTGGTGCCGACGCCGCGGCGGCGCTGCAGCCTGCCCTCCAGCTCGAGCTGCTCGAGGGCCTGTCGGAGGGTGGCGCGGGCGACGCCGAAGCGGGCGGCCAGCTCACGCTCGTTGGGCAGGATCTCGCCGACCGCGAACTCCGAGTCGAGTGCGTCGCTGAGCACGGTCTTCAGATGCCAGTACTTGGGCTCTGGCACCGATTCCAGCTGCGTGGTCCCCACCCTGTCCCCCTCGATTCCGACGGCCGACGATCCCGCGCGCCTTCACAGTTATGCGCGCTTCTTTATTAAAGGTTGTTGCAGTATCAATGCGACCATAAGGCGGCGTGCGTACTTGGTCAAGACCAATCCCTGACCGGTTATCGTCGGTGACCGTAGGAGCGGGATGCGTCACGGGCGGGAGCTGAGCTGAGCTGATGGGGATGGACCAGGTCACGGTGGTCACAGGGGGCAGTCGCGGCATCGGCGCGGCGGTGGCGGTGCGGCTCGCGCGCGCCGGGCACAGCGTCGCGATCGGCTACGAGCACGCCCGGGACGCGGCGGAGCGGTGGGCGGCGGCGGTGCGCGCGGAGGGTGTGCGGTCGATGACCGTCCAGGCCGACACCAGTGACGCGGAGCAGGTCGAGGCGATGTTCGACCGGGTGCGGGAGGAGCTGGGCCCGATCACCGGTCTGGTCAACAACGCCGGGATCACCGGCCCGTTGGGCCGTTTCACCGAGACCTCACCGGAGGTGATGCGCCGCGTCGTGGACGTCAATGTGACCGGGGCCCTGCTCTGCGCCCGTCGCGCGGCGCGCGAGATGTCCACGCGCCACGGCGGGCAGGGCGGCGCCATCGTCAACATCTCCTCGGGCGCGGCGACGACCGGCAGCCCCGGGGAGTATGTGCACTACGCGGCCAGCAAGGCGGCGGTCGACGCGATGACCGTCGGGCTGTCGAAGGAGCTGGCGGCGGAGGGGATCCGGGTCAACTCGGTCCAGCCCGGGATGACGCTGACCGACATCCACGCGCGGATGGGCGACCCCGAGCGGCCGTGGCGCGTCCAGGGGCGGGTGCCGATGGGGCGGCCTGGCGAGCCGGAGGAGATCGCGGGCGCGGTGGCGTGGCTGCTGTCGCCGGAGGCGTCGTACACGACGGGGGCGGTGCTGCGGGTCGCGGGCGGGCTGTAGCGGCGTTCGCGGTCGGCGGCGTTCGGTTGCGCGGGCATCGGCCAACGGCCAACGGCATCGGGCCTACCCTCCGGTAACTCTTGCTGACATGCTGTCTCATACGCCGCGTACGCCTGCCGGAACGCCGATCGTGAGGAGCCATCCGATGCCCGCGTCCCTCTCCTTCTCCGTCGCCACCCCCGGCGGCCCCCGCACCGCCCGGGTCGTCCACGAACGGCGCGGCGCGGGACGGCCGTTGGTGCTGCTGCACGGCATCGGCCACCACTGGCAGGCATGGGAGCCGGTGCTGGACATCCTCGCCGTCGACCGCGATGTGATCGCCGTGGATCTGCCCGGCTTCGGGGCGTCGGACGCGCTCCCGGACGGCATCCCCTACGACCTCGACGGCGTCATACCCGTGCTCGACGCGCTCTTCGGGGCCCTCGGCGTCAAGCGCCCGGACGTGGCCGGGAACTCGCTCGGCGGGCTGATCGCCCTGGAGCTGGGCCGGCTCGGACTCGTCCGGTCCGTCACGGCGCTGTCCCCGGCCCGGTTCTGGACCGAGGCCGAGCGCCGCTACGCCTTCGGTGTGCTGTCCGTGATGCGGGCCGGGGCGCGGGCGCTGCCGCCGCCGATGGTGGCGTGGCTGGCCCGCGGCGCGGCCGGACGGGCCGCGCTGACCGGCGCCATCTACGCCCGGCCCACGCGGCGTTCACCGGACGCCGTCGTCGCCGAGACGCGGGCGCTGCGCGAGGCGGTCGGCTTCGGCGCCACGCTGGCCGCCGGGAGCTCCGGGCTGTTCACGCACGACATCCCCGATGTCCCGGTCACCATCGCCTGGGGCTCGCGCGACCGGCTGATGCCGCGCCGCCAGGGCGTCCGCGCCAAGCAGGTGATCCCCGGCGCCCGGCTGGTCCGCCTCCCCGGCTGCGGCCATGTGCCCATGAACGACGATCCCGCGCTGGTCGCCCGCGTCATCCTGGACGGCAGCCGCTGACCGCCCCGCCCGACTCCATACATCACCCTCCGTACCGCACGCCGCCGGGGTCTTTACTCCGGGTGGTCGCGCCGTTGTTCACTGGGCGTTCGTAAGAGCGGCATCTTGCACCGATAGCAAACACAGGAGCACAGCAGTTCTACGAGCGACGGAGGGCACCATGGGGCGGCAATCGGGCAGAGGGATCGGACGGCGCACGGTATTGCAGGGATCGGCGGCCGCCTCGGCGGCGATCGCGGTGCCCACCGTGGCATCGGCCGCCGCGTCGGCCGCGTCCGGCGGCGCGCCCGCTCAGGCGCTGTCGGGGCGTCCGAGCGCCCAGTGGGGCGTACAGGTGGGCGATGTGACGACGTCGTCGGGGCTGGTGTGGGTCCGCTCCGACCGTCCGGCCCGGATGATCGTGGAGACCTCCGCGACCGAGTCCTTCGCGCGGGCCAAGCGCTGGCACGGCCCGCTGGTCGGCCCGGGCACCGACTTCACCGGGCGCACCGCGCTGCACGGTCTGCCCGCCGGGAACCAGGTGCACTACCGGGTGCTGCTGGCCGACCCGGAGGACCCGCGCCGCACGAGTGAGCCGGTGCACGGGACGTTCCGCACGGTTCCCGAGCGCCGTAAGGGCGTGCGTTTCGTCTGGTCGGGCGATCTGGCGGGCCAGGGCTGGGGCATCAACCCGGACCACGGCGGCTACCGCATCTTCGAGGAGATGCGCCGCCGCGAGCCGGACTTCTTCCTGTGCAGCGGCGACAACATCTACGCGGACGGCCCGATGACGGAGAGCGTCAAGCTGCCCGACGGCTCCACCTGGCGCAACCTCATCACCCCGGAGAAGACCAAGGTCGCCGAGACGCTGGACGAGTACCGCGGCAACTTCCGGTACAACCTGCTCGACCCCGCCCTGCGCCGGTTCCACGCCGAGGTGCCGACCATCACCCAGTGGGACGACCACGAGGTGCTCAACAACTGGTACCCGGGCGAGATCCTGGTCGACGACCGCTACACCGAGAAGAACGTCAACGTGCTGGCGGCCCGCGGGCGCCGGGCGTTCGCCGAGTACTTCCCGATCAGCACGCTGCGCCCGGACGCGAGCGGCCGGGTCTACCGGGTCCAGCACCAGGGCCCGCTGCTGGACGTGTTCGTGCTGGACTGCCGTACGTACCGCGACCCCAACTCGCCGAACCGCCAGCCGGAGGACGCCCAGGGCATCCTCGGCGCCGAGCAGCTGGCGTGGCTCAAGCGCGAGCTGTCGCGGTCGCGCGCGGTGTGGAAGGTCATCGCCTGCGACATGCCGCTGGGCCTGGTGGTCCCGGACGGGAGCACCGACTTCGAGGCCGTCGCGCAGGGCGACCCGGGCGCCCCGCTCGGCCGTGAGCTCCAGATGGCCGACCTGCTGCGGCACATCAAGCACCAGAAGATCACCGGCACGGTGTGGCTGACCGCGGACGTCCACTACACCTCGGCGCAGCACTACGACCCGTCGCGGGCGGCGTTCAAGGACTTCGCGCCGTTCTGGGAGTTCGTCTCCGGTCCGCTGAACGCGGGCGCCTTCCCGGCGGTCAAGCTGGACGGCACGTTCGGCCCCGAGCAGCCCTTCGTCAAGGCGCCGACGGTGGCGAACGTCTCGCCCGCCGAGGGCTTCCAGTTCTACGGCGAGGTGGACATCGACGGCGACAGCGCCGAGATGACGGTCCGGCTGCGCGAGGACGGCGGCAAGGTGCTGTTCACCAAGGTGCTGCGGCCGGGGCTGGTCGGCCAGTAGCCGCGTTGTGCGGTGCGCGGCCCCGTACGGTACGCCGACGGGGCCGAGCACCGTAAGGCCGCCGCGTTCCCGCGCCGCGCACCGTAAGGCCGCCGCGTACCGTACGGGCATGGGATCCAGCGACGCCCCCGGCCCGGTCTCCCGGCTCACCTATCCGGAGGTGGGCGCCACCCGGCGGTGGCCACTGCCGTCCGGCTATCGCCATCTGCGGGTGCGGACCCGTGTCGGCCACGGGCGGGCCACGTTCGAGGCGGCTGGGCGGGCGGTCATGGACTGGCGGATGCACCGCGCGGTGGGGGTGTCGATCCGCGCCGCGGATCCGGTCGCCACGCCGGGGCGGCCGGTCGTGGTGGGCCTGGGGGTCGGGCGGCTGCGGCTGCGCGCGCCGTGCGAGGTGGTGTGGACGCTCGCGGAGGAGTCGCGGACCGGCTTCGCGTACGGCACGCTGCCCGGTCATCCGGAGCGGGGCGAGGAGTCGTTCGTGGTGGAGCTGGTACCGGATGGCTCGGTGGTACTGACGGTGACGGCGTTCAGCCGTTCGGAGTCCTGGTTCGGCCGGGCCGGAGGGCCGCTGGTGCCGCTCTTCCAGCGGGCGTACGCACGGCGGTGCGGCAGTGTACTGCGCAGGTGGGCGGTAGGGTGACGGAACCTCAGGCTTCAACCTTTTGATTTCGGACAAAATAAGCTTCTGTTACCAGATGCACCCTTAACCCATAGGTCACAGTCTGTTCGTGATCACGCAACACCTTTGCGCAAGGGTGTTTGTATGACATTCCGAGCGACCCCCGAGCCCCCTCACCGGCACCGCCCCCGCTGGCGGCACGATCTGGTCGCATGGTGGTCACGGCGCCAGGGCCACGCACCGCCGGGCAGCTCACGCTCGCCCGCGGCCGACGCCCACCCCGCCCACGCCGCGGGCGCCCCGGAGACCACGGCCCCCGAGGCCACCACGCTGTGGCGGATGCGCACGACCGTACGGGACGAGCCGGGCACCCTCGCCGTGCTGTGCGCGGCGCTGGCCGGGCACCGGGTCGACATCCTGGCCCTGCAGACCCATCCGCTGACGGACGGCACGGTGGACGAGTTCCTGCTGCGCGCGCCCGAGGCCCTGCCGTCCGACGGGCTGACCGACGCCGTCGCCGCCGCGGGCGGCCGTGACACCTGGGTCGAGCGGGCCGACACCCACGACCTGGTGGACGCGCCGACCCGGGCGCTGACCCTGGCCACCCGCACCGCCCTGGACGCCGCGGAACTCCCGCTCGCCCTGCGCCAGCTGTTCGGCCGCTGCACCATCCACTCCGTTCCCGCCAAGTCCCTCAGCGGACGGTCGCTGGACAGCACACCGCCCGCCGAAGGTGTCCTGGAGGAGACCGTGATGCGGCTGCGCGACCCGTCCGGCGGCGCGATCATCATCGAGCGGCCGTATCTGCCGTTCACCCCGACCGAGTTCGCCCGGGCCCGCGCGCTGGTCGAGCTGGACGCCCGGCTCGGCCCGCGGATCCCGCACGACGGCGATGTGCTGACGCTGCCCGAGGGCAACGCCATCACCGTGCGCCGCGCCGACACCGGCGACCTGGCCGCCGCCCGCGAGATGCACGCCCGCTGCTCCTCCGACACGCTCGGCCGGCGCTACCACGGGCCGGTCGGCGACGCCGACCGCTACCTCGCCCATCTGCTGAGCCCGCGCTTCGGCCGCACCCTGGCCGCGTACACCGCCTCCGGGCGGCTGGTGGCCCTCGGCCATCTGCTGTGGGACGGGGACGAGACCGAGGTCGCGCTGATCGTCGAGGACGAGTGGCAGCGCCGCGGCGTCGGCGGGGAGCTGCTGCGGCGGCTGGTGGCGAAGGCCGCCGAGACCGGCTGCGAGAGTGTCTACGCCGTCACCCAGTCGGCCAACACCGGCATGGTCGCCGCGATGCGCGCCCTCGAGCTGCCGCTGGACTACCAGATCGAGCAGGGCACGCTGGTGATCAGCGCCCGCCTCGACCCGGCACCGGCACCCGAGCCAGCCCTTCCGCTGCCGGCCCCGCCGCACGCGCACTGAGCCCGACCGGGGCCCCGTGCCCCGCCCGGCGGGCGTCGCGCCCCGCCGGGCCGCCGTCAGAAGGGCCTAGCGCCCGGTCCAGATCGCGCCACGGATCGTGGCCGAGGGGGACCGCCGCTCCTCGGGGATCGGCGACCGGCTGCTGCGGATGTCGTCCGGGCTCGAGGACTTGACCTCCTCCGATCGCCCTTGAAGGGCGAGGATTCTCCGTCTGTGGGTGGTCCTCGTAAGGTGAGGACCACCCACTCCGGGCGGGTTCCTGCTTCCTCCCCACGTGAGCGGGGGTTGTGCGCGCTGCCGGGCTGATGCCTGGTCTTACGTGCGCTCCGCAGGCGTTTACTCGCCGCCGTTACCGGCGTGAGGCCCCCGGTCCGGGGGTGGGTGGTGCTGTCTTGCCGACCGCGAGGATGCGACGGCCTTCGTGTCGTACGTTCTCCCCCGCGTTCCAGTCCCGGCAGTGCCGGACCTTGCAGCTCAGACACGTCCAGGTGCGGACGTGCAACGGCTTGGGTCCGTCGCGGTGTCCGCAGGCCGAACATATCTGGGAGCTGGGGAAGTGGCGAGCGACCCTGACGAACTGCCGTCCCCTGCGTGCCGCCTTGTACTCCAGCAACATCACGAACTGGGACCAGCCCGCGTCGCGCACGCTCTTGGCCAAGCGGCCACGCGCCATTCCACTCACGTTCAGGGTCTCCGTGAAGACGGCTTGGTTCTCGCTCGTCAGCTTGTGGGACCACTGGTGGTGGAAGTTCCGGCGCGCATCAGCCACGGCGGCGTGAGCGCGACCGACCTTGATCCGGGCCTTGTCCCGGTTGTTCGATCCCTTCTTCTTCCGCGACAGCTCCCGCTGCCGCTTCTTCAGCTTCTTCTCCGCCCTGCGCAGGTACTTCGGCGAGGCGATGTGCGAGCCGTCCGCGAGCACCGCGAAGCGGGCCAGGCCAAGGTCGATGCCTTGATCCCCGTCGGCCGGAGGAAGAACGTCGGCCGACGGGTCGGTCTCTACCACGAAGGACACCCAGTACCGGCCGGACCGGTCCTTGATCAGCGTCACCGACGACGGAACCGAGGGAAGATCACGGGTCCACTTGATCCGCACATCGCCGATCTTCGGCAGCCTGAGCTTGCCACCGGCGAGGACCTTGAAGCGGTCGGAGACGGTGAACCGTGCGGTCTGTCGGTTGTCCTTACGGGACTTCCGGCGCGGCGGCTCCGCCTTCGGGCCGTGGCGCTTGCCGGCCTTGGAGTCCTCGTGAGCCTTCCATGCTTTGTCCAGGTCACGGAGAGTCTGCTGGAGCACACCGACCGGCGCATCGGCGAAGAATGCCCGCTTAGGCGTCTTCTTCGCAGCAGTGATGAGCAGCTTGCCCAGCTCGGCGGCCTTCGGGATCGCCCAGTACGGGCCTTCGGCCGTGCGGTGCTTGGGGGCACCGAGCCGCTTGTTCGACACCTTGCGCAGCTTGGTGATCGACAGGGCGTCGTTCCAGACCACGCGCTTACATCCGAACACGCGGGCCCGCTGATGCGCTGACCTGGCGCCAGGTAGGCGCGGTACTGGAAGCGGAGCTGCACAACGATCACCCTACTAAGTTAGGTTATAGCCGCCCATCAGAACATCTGTACGGACTGAAGTCCTGTACTCCCACGCCAGCATCGTGGTGGCGGTGGCCGAGCCCCTGCTGCCGCCCGCCCCGGGCGGCCCGTCGACGCCGTAGGACATCTGTCCCCGCACGTCACACCCCCGTGGTGCTGACGCCGCACCCCGGAACGTACGAGGATGGGCCGCATGTCCGATACCAAGAACGCTCCGCTGCCCCGTCAGGTCGCCGACACCTACGTCGACGCCCTCATCGAACTCGACCCGATCACCGGCACCTATCTGGGCGTTCCCGAGAGCTCCCGGCGTCTTCCGGACTTCTCCCCCGAGGGGGCGAAGTCCATCGCCGAGCTCGACCGCACCACCTTGGACCGGCTGGCGGAGGCCGAGGCACGCCCCGGCGCGGACAACGACGCCGAGCGCCGCTGCGCCCGGCTGCTGCGGGAGCGGCTGACCGCCGAACTCGATGTGCACGAGGCCGATGAGCACCTGCGCGCGGTCAGCAACCTGAGCTCCCCGCTGCACTCGGTGCGCGGCATCTTCACCGTGATGCCCACCGAGACCGAGGAGGACTGGTCGGCGGTCGCGGCCCGGCTGCGCGCCGTACCGGCCGCACTGGAGGGGTACCGCGCCTCGCTCGCCGAGGGGCTGCGGCGGAACCTGCCGGCCGGCCCCCGGCAGGTGGCCACGGTCCTCGAGCAGCTGGCGGAGTGGATCGGAACAGACGGCGGCTGGTTCGCGGACTTCACCTCCGAGGGCCCCGACACGCTGCGCGGCGAGCTGAACGAGGCGGCCGCGGCGGCCACGGGCGCTCTGGTCGCGCTCCGCGACTGGCTGCGCGACACCTACGCCCCGGCCATCGAGGACGCGCCCGATGTGGTGGGGCGCGAGCGCTACCGCCGCTGGGCCCGGATGTGGAACGGCACGGACCTCGACCTGGACGAGGCGTACGCGTACGGCTGGTCGGAATTCCACCGGATCCACGCCGAGATGCGCACCGAGGCCGAGAAGATCCTGCCCGGCGCCAACCCGTGGGAGGCGCTGCGCCACCTCGACGCCCACGGGGCCCATATCGAGGGCGTCGAGGAGACGCGGGTGTGGCTGCAGGAGCTGATGGACGAGGCCATCGAGCAGCTGGACGGCACCCACTTCGACCTGGCCGAACGGGTCAAGCGGGTCGAGTCGATGATCGCCCCGCCGGGCAGCGCGGCGGCGCCGTACTACACCCAGCCGTCGGTGGACTTCTCCCGCCCCGGCCGGACCTGGCTGCCCACGATGGGCGAGACCCGCTTCCCGGTCTACGACCTGGTCTCCACCTGGTACCACGAGGGCGTACCCGGCCACCATCTGCAGCTCGCGCAGTGGGCGCACGTCTCCGACCAGCTCTCCCGCTACCAGGCCACGGTGGGCATGGTGAGCGCCAACGCGGAGGGCTGGGCGCTGTACGCGGAGCGGCTCATGGACGAGCTGGGCTATCTGTCGGACCCGGAGCGGCGGCTGGGCTACTTGGACGCGCAGATGATGCGGGCGCTGCGGGTGATCGTCGACATCGGGATGCACCTGGAGCTGGAGATCCCCGCCGATTCGCCGTTCCACCCCGGTGAGCGGTGGACCCCGGAGCTGGCGCGCGAGTTCTTCGGGCTGCACTGCGGCCGTCCGGCGGAGTTCCTCGACAGTGAGCTGGTGCGCTATCTGGGCATGCCGGGCCAGGCCATCGGCTACAAGCTGGGCGAGCGGGCCTGGCTGACGGGGCGGGAGGCGGCCCGTAAGGCGCACGGCGACGCCTTTGACGCCAAGAAGTGGCACATGGCGGCGCTGTCGCAGGGGTCGCTGGGGCTTGACGACCTGGTGGAGGAGCTGTCGGCGCTCTGAGCTCGATGCGCCTTCCGCCCCTCTCCAGGGTGTCCGGCGCGTGGCAGGGGCTTCGCCCCTGGACCCCGGGGTCTGGGGCGGAGCCCCAGTTGCGGGAAGGGGCGGGTAGGGGAAAGCAGCCCGCCGCAGGCGTACGCGTACCGCCGGACACCTCTAGTGCGCGGCGGCCGACCGATGCCGTACTGCCGAGCCCTGGCGGCTCTTGACGACCTCCAGCTGGGCGGGGACCCGCCGGCGCAGATCGGCGACATGGCTGACGATGCCGACCGTACGGTCGCGTTCGCGCAGCGAGTCCAGCACGTCCATCACCTCGTCCAGGGTCTGCTCGTCGAGGCTGCCGAACCCCTCGTCGATGAAGAGGGTGTCCAGGCGGACCCCGCCCGCCTCGTCGGTGACCACATCGGCCAGGCCCAGGGCGAGCGCGAGCGACGCGGAGAAGGTCTCGCCGCCGGAGAGGGTGGCGGTGTCGCGTTCGCTGCCCGTCCAGGCGTCGACGACATGCAGTCCGAGACCGGAGCGGCCGCGCCCGCCGGAGCGGGCGTCGGAGTGCACCAGGGTGTAGCGCCCCGAGGACATGTGGCGCAGCCGTACGCTCGCCGCCGCCGCGACCTGCTCCAGCCGGGCCGCCAGCACATACGCCTCCAGCCGCATCCTGCGCTCGTTGTCCGCGGAGGTGCCCGCCGCGAGCGAGGCGAGACGGGCGATCCGGTCGTGCTCCGCGCGCAGCGGGGCGAGCCGGCGGGCGTCGGCGACCGCCTGCGTGGACAGCGCGTCGAGCTCCTCGCAGCGGGTGCGGGCCGCGGCGTCCCCGGCCGAGGCCTCGCGCAGCGCGCGGGTGGCCGCGTCGGCCGCCGTCCGCGCCGCCGCGGGGTCGGCGGGGGGGGCCGGCGGCGGCGGGGGCACCCGGGGGGGGGGGCGCGC
>NZ_JBHYVB010000001.1:165136-204059 GCF_042750115.1 Streptomyces sp. NPDC059455 | reverse complement strand
CCGCAGGTTTGTGTGTGGCGGGGGGCCTGGGGGTTTGTCGGGGGACGGGGGGGGGGGTTAACCAATACTCTTACATGGGCCGCCCGGGGCCGGCGGGGCGGCCGTAAGGCCGCGGCTCATGGCTCGCGGGGCTTTGGCCTCGGCTCGCCTTACAGGTCGAACTCGGCCGGCGGGAGCTCCAGCGTGAAGCACGCCTCGCGGACCATGGCCTGCTCGGTCTTGTCGAAGTTGCCGTCCGCGCCACCGATGACGATGCCGATCTGGATCACGGCGCGCGCCTCGGCGGGCTTCTTCTTGGCCTTGGCGACCTCCTGCATCACGCTCACCTTGCCGAAGTCGAAGTCCGTGGTGAGCTTGTTGACGTAGTCGTTGAAGCGGCGCTGCAGATCGTCGGCCGGGAAGTTCTGCAGCACCTCGTTGGTGGCGATCAGCTGGGCGACGCGCTGCCGCTCGGACGGGTCGACCGAGCCGTCCGCCGCCGCCACCAGGGCACACATCGCCATGCTCGCGTCGCGGAAGGCGCCGCTCTTCAAGTCGTTCTTCTTCGAGACGAGCTGAGTCTGCATCGTCTGGGCGGACTCCCTGATGCGGTCCCACAGGGCCATGGCCACTCACACTCCATAGGGTCGTTAGGATCTACAGTTGTGTAGAAGCTAGCAGGCGGGGTCGGTCAAGGCCGGGCGGATCGGCCCCTCTTCATCACTCTGTGAACTGACCGGAGAGGTAAAGAAGTTCCCAAGTTGAGGAGGTGACGGATGCGCTGGGCTGGACGTAAACCCTTGTACGCGAGAGCTGAGCCTTTTGGGGCGCGAACTCGCGAGCGCCACTATGGTGCGTGGAATGTTCCACTCCGCAACCCTCCGCCGAAACTCAGAAAGAGGCCGGATTTTCCCCGCAGGTTCTCCGGGAGGGCGTATGTGATGAACGTCTCGCACTTACTTCCGGTACTGCCCGCGCGGCGCGCACCGGCGTCCCCGCCCCCCGAGACGGCACCGGCCCCGTCCCCCGTGCCGAAACAACGTGACGCGTTCTTCGACAACGCCAAATACCTGGCGATCGTGCTGGTCGCGATGGGGCATGCGTGGGAGCCCCTGCGAGGCGGCAGCAGAGCGGCAGCCGCGCTCTATATGACCGTCTACACGTTCCATATGCCGGCGTTCATTGTCATCTCCGGGTACTTCTCGCGGAATTTCGATCTCCGGCCGGACCGGCTCAAGCGGCTGATCACGGGGGTCGCCGTTCCGTATGTCCTCTTCGAGGTCGCGTACACCTTCTTCAAACGGTGGGCGGACGACGATCCGTCCTATCCGATCAGTCTGCTCGACCCCTGGTATCTGACCTGGTTTCTGATCGCGCTCTTCGTCTGGCGGCTGACCACACCGCTGTGGCGGATCGCGCGGTGGCCGGTGGCGCTGGCCCTCACCATCGCCGCGCTCGCCGCCTGTTCACCGAATATCGGTGACGACCTCGATCTGCAGCGGGTGCTGCAGTTCCTGCCGTTCTTCGTGCTGGGGCTGCACCTGCGGCCGGAGCACTTCCGGCTGCTGCGGCGGCGCGAGGTCAGATGGCTGTCGGTGCCGGTGGTCGCCACCGCCGTGGTCTTCGCCTACTGGGCCGTGCCGCGGATGAACCCGGCGTGGTTCTACCGCCGGGACAGCGCGCAGGAACTCGGTGCGCCGTGGTGGGTCGGGACGGTCATGACATTCGCCCTCTTCGGCTGCTCCATGGTGCTCACCGTGTGCTTCCTCGCCTGGGTGCCCCGGCGCCGGATGTGGTTCACGGTGCTCGGCGCCGGGACGCTGTACGGCTATCTGCTGCACGGCTTCCTCGCCAAGGGCTCCCGCTTCTGGGACTGGTACGACCACCCGTGGCTGCACCGGCCGTTGGGGGAGATCGTGGTGACGGCGGTGGCGGTGGCCGTGGTGACGGCCTTGTGCACGCCGCCCGTCCAGCGGGCGTTCCGGTTCGCGATGGAGCCGCGGATGGCGTGGGCCTTCCGGAGACGCGACGGATGATCGGCGCCGTCGACCGGCGCCCCTCGCCAGGGGCGGTACGCGGCAAGGGGCGCCGGTTACGGGAGCGCACTTGTGTGACTAATTGGGCTTTCGGATAGGCCAGTTGCCGTATGGGTAGCCCGTAGCCGACCCCAGTCCGTAGCCGGAGGACGACTACGGGCCACCGACGCACGGAGAGGTGCCGGCCCAGCAGTGACACAGCCCTTTCAACTCCCCGACTTCTACATGCCGTATCCGGCGCGGCTGAACCCCCATGTCCGGGCGGCACGGGAGCACTCCAGCCGGTGGGCCCGCGAGATGGGCATGCTCGAGGGCTCGGGGATCTGGGAGCAGAAGGATCTCGACGCCCACGACTACGCCCTGCTGTGCGCGTACACCCACCCCGACTGCTCCGACGCGGAGCTCTCGCTGGTCACGGACTGGTATGTGTGGGTGTTCTTCTTCGACGACCACTTCCTGGAGACGTTCAAGCGCTCCCAGGACCGTGAGGCCGGTAAGGCGTATCTCGACCGGCTGCCCGCCTTCATGCCGATGGACCCGGCCGCGGGGACCCCCGAGCCCACCAACCCGGTCGAGGCGGGGCTCGCGGACTTGTGGGCGCGGACCGTGCCCTCGATGTCGCCGGACTGGCGGGCGCGGTTCCGGGAGAGCACCGGGAACCTCCTCAACGAATCGCTCTGGGAGCTCTCGAACATCAACATCCACCGGGTCCCCAACCCGGTCGAGTACATCGAGATGCGCCGTAAGGTCGGCGGCGCGCCCTGGTCGGCCGGGCTGGTGGAGCACGCCGTGGGGGCCGAGGTACCGGCGGTGATCGCCGAGTCGCGGCCGATGCGGGTGTTGCGGGACGCCTTCGCGGACGCGGTGCACCTGCGTAACGACCTGTTCTCGTACCAACGGGAGATCGAGGACGAGGGCGAGCTCAGCAATGGCGTCCTGGTCCTGGAGACGTTCCTGTGCTGCACCACCCAGGAGGCGGCCGACTCCGTCAATGAGCTGCTCACCTCACGGCTGCAGCAGTTCGAGGACACCGCCCTCACCGAGCTCGGGCCGCTCTTCGCCGAGCACGGCCTGGACCCGGCGGCCTGCGCGGGGGTCCTCGCCTACGTCAAGGGGCTCCAGGACTGGCAGTCCGGCGGCCATGAGTGGCATATGCGCTCCAGCCGGTACATGAACGGCGCGCACGGTGCGAACGGCCCGGACCGTGCGGACGGTGCGAACAGCCCGGACGGCATGCGGAGGGCGGACGGCCCGGACGGCGCGAACGGCCCGGACCAGGTCCCGGCGTGGTCGCCCTTCGCGCTCAGCGGCCTCGGCACCTCCGCGGCCAGCCTGCCGCTGACCACGGGCCGGGCGGAGGCGGCCCGGATCCGCAGGTTCAGCCATGTCCCGTTCCAGAAGACCGGGCCCTCCCTGCTGCCGGACTTCTTCATGCCGTTCACCCTCCGGCTGAATCAGCATCTGCCCATCGCCCGCGACCACCTGGCCGGCTGGGCACATCGGATGGGCATCCTCGGACCGCAGCCCGGCATCCCCGGTTCGCACGTCTGGGACGAGCGGCGGATGCTCGCCGCCGACCTCCCGCTGTGCGCGGCCGGTATCCACCCGGACGGCTCCCCGGACGAGCTCGATCTGGCGTCGGGCTGGCTGGTCTGGGGCACCTACGCGGACGACTACTACCCGGCGGTCTTCGGCCGCACCCACGACCTGGCCGGAGCCCGGGTCTGCAACGCCCGGCTCGGGGCGTTCATGCCGCTCGACGCGGGCCCCGCCCCGGCCCCGGCGAACGCGCTGGAGCGGTCGCTGGCCGATCTGTGGAGCCGTACGGCGGGCCCGATGGGGGATTCGGCGCGCCGTGAACTCCGTAAGGCCATAGAGAACATGACCGCCAGCTGGCTGTGGGAGCTGGCCAACCACACGAAGAACCGGATCCCCGACCCGGTCGACTACATCGAGATGCGCCGGCACACCTTCGGCTCCGACCTCACCATGAGCCTGTGCCGACTGGCGCGCGAACGGCGGGTGCCGCCCGAGATCTACCGCAGCGGCCCGGTCCGGTCGCTGGAGAACGCCGCCATGGACTACGCGACGCTGCTGAACGACGTCTTCTCGTACCAGAAGGAGATCGAGTTCGAGGGCGAGGTCCACAACGGCGTCCTCGTCGTCCAGAACTTCTTCGACTGCGACTATCCGACCGGGGTCGTCGTCGTGAACGATCTGATGACGTCCCGGATGCGGCAGTTCCAGCATGTCGCGGCGCATGAGTTCCCGGTGCTGTACGACGACTTCGGCCTGGAGCCGGAGGCCCGGAAGGCGATGGACGGCTATGTGGAGGAGCTGCGCGACTGGATGTCCGGGATCTTGAACTGGCACCGCGAGGTCCCGCGCTACCGGGAGGATGAGCTGCTCCGCGCCCACCGGCGGCGGGCGGGGGCAGGGACCGGGGCCGGGACCGGAGCCGGGGCGCGGCCGGTGGCCCCGTGGCACGGGCCCACCGGGCTCGGCACCTCGGCCGCGCGGGTTCCGGTGCCCGCCGGAACCGCCGGATCACATCCGTAAGGGCCTCCGTAAGGGCCTCGGGAAGGACCGTAAGCACCCCGGGAAGGACCGTAAGGACCTCGGGAACGAGAACTCGGGCCGACCGCCCCGCCTTTGTCCGCCGGGACAAGGCCGGGGCGGCCGCTTGTTGGCCGTCCGGCACGATGCCCGGCGCACCGCACGGCCTGTTGAATGCCGCGCAGTCCCCTCGCGCCCTGGAGGTACCGTGTCGGCCGCAGCTGAAGATCCCGGCAGGCCGGGCCCCGGCCCGGCCCCCGGCACCGCCTCCGCCGGGAGCAGAACGTGGCGCGACTGGCTCCTCCTGCTGCCCGCCATCCCCGCGCTGGCCCTCCTCGCCTCCGTATGGCTGCCGTTCGTCAACGCCGAGCGGCTCTGGTTCGGGATGCCGTCGCTGTACGTCTGGATCTGCGGCTGGGTGCTCGCGCTCACCCCCGCGCTCGCCGCCGTCGAATGGGGCCTGTGGCGCCCCCGTGAGCGGGCGGGCGGTGAGCGGCGGTGAACGTCGTCCTCGCGGTCTCCCTGCTGGGCATGTGCGCCCTCGCCCTGTGCGGTTTCCTCGGCCGGACCGGCCGCACCACCGATCTCGCCGAATGGGCCGTGGGGCAGCGGAACTTCGGCACCCTCGCCATGTGGTTCCTGCAAGCGGGCGAGGTGTTCACCACCTTCAGCTTCCTGGGCGTCGCCGGGGTCGCGTACGCGGGCGGCAACGCGGCCACGTACGCGATGGTCTATCTGGCCCTCGCCTTCCTCCTGCTCTACTTCATCCAGCCCAGGCTGTGGCGGCTGGGCGAGCGGCACGGCTATCTGACCCAGGCCGACTACTTCACCCAGCGGTACGGCAGCCCGCTGTACGGCAAGGTCATCGCCGTCATCGGCCTGGTCTTCCCGATCCCGTACCTCCAGCTCCAGATCACCGGGCTCGGCATGGTCGTCGGGCTGGTCACCGGCAGTACGGCCTCCGGGCGGCTGAGCATGGTGCTGGCCTCCGTGCTGACGGCGGGGTTCGTGCTGTGGTCGGGCATCCGGGGGCTCAAGAACAGCGCGTACTTCAAGGACGTGCTGACCCTCGGCGTCATGCTCGTCCTGGCCATCGCCATCCCGCTGCACTACACCGGTGGTCTGGGCGAGGTGTTCCGGCGGGTGCACGAGGTCCAGCCGCAGATGCTGACCGTGCACTCCGGGGAGCGCGACCGGATGTGGTGGACGACCAGCGTGCTGACCTCGGCGCTCGCGGGCGGGCTGATGGCCACCCCGCACCACTGGCCGCCGCTGATGGCGGCGGGCGGACCGAGGGCCATCCGCACCAACAACGTCTTCATGCCGCTCTACCAGATCGCGCTGATGGTCCCGATCACCATTGGGTTCACCGGGATGCTGGTGGCCCGGCCGGGCGGGGACGGGGCCGGGGACCCGGACGGGATTCTGCTGACGCTCGCCCAGGGCGCCCTGCCGGGCTGGGCCACCGGGCTGGTCGTGGTGGCCGCGGCGGCGTCCGCGATGGTGCCGGCCGGGGCGATGTGCGTCGGCATCTCGACCCTGGTGGCGCGGAATCTGCTGCCCGCCCGCCGGGAGGCGGCCCGGATGGCGGTCAACCACAGCGTGGTCGTCCTGGCCATCGGGCTCGCGCTCACTCTCGGCATTCTGCGGCCGGGGCTGCTGGCCGACCTTCAGCTGCTCACGGTGAGCGGCTTCATCCAGATCGTGCCGGGGCTGCTGGCGGCGATCGGCCGCCGGCGGCTGCTGACCGCCCCGGGGGCGCTGGCGGGCCTGGTGACCGGTGAGGCGGTGGTGACCTGGCTGACGCTGGCCGAGGTGGAGACCCACCATGTGAACGCGGGCCTGGTCGCGCTGGCGGTCAATCTGCTGGTGGCGGTCGCCGTGACGGCGCTCTTCCGCCGCCCGGCCGCTTCCCCAACCATGGAGTCCGCCCCTGGGCCCCATGAGGACCGTGGGGCCCGTAAGAACCCTGGTTCGAAGACCCGGACCCGCGCAGCGACGACCATCGAGGAAGGCGAGCGACCGTGACGACGACGGATGACGATCTCTGCTTCAGGACCGCACTGGACCTCAGCGCGCTGCTGCGCTCCCGAGAGCTGTCCGCGCGCGAGCTTCTCGAGGCCCATCTGGCCCGTATCGAACGGGTCAACCCGGCCGTCAACGCGATCGTCACCCTCGTCGCGGACCGCGCCCGCGAGGCCGCCCGGCGGGCCGATGAGCGGATCGCGGCGGGGGAGGAGCTCGGGCCGCTGCACGGGCTGCCCATCGCCCACAAGGACCTCCACAACACCGCGGGCATCCGCACCAGCCATGGCTCGCCGCTCGCCGACGGTGTGCCCGACGAGGACGATCTGCTGATCGAACGGATACGGGCCGCCGGGGCGATCACCCTCGGCAAGACCAACGTGCCCGAGTTCGGGGCCGGTTCGCACACCTTCAACCCCATATTCGGCGCCACCCGCAACCCGCACGACCTGGGCCGCAGCGCGGGCGGCAGCAGCGGGGGCGCGGCGGCCGCGCTGGCCTCCGGCATGATCCCGATCGCGGACGGCAGCGACACCGGCGGCTCGCTGCGCAACCCGGCCTCGTTCTGCAATGTCGTCGGGCTGCGCCCATCGCCCGGGCGCGTCCCCAACTGGCCCTCCCTGACCGCCTGGGGCACCCTCGGCGTCAAGGGGCCGATGGCCCGTACCGTGGCCGACACCGCCCTGCTGCTGTCCGCCATCGCCGGCCCCGACGCGCGGTCGCCGATCGCCCTGGAGGAGCCCGGCGCCCGCTTCGCCCGCCCCCTGGACCGCGATCTGACGGGGCTGCGGGTGGCCTGGTCGCCGGATCTCGGGGGGCTGGTTCCGGTCGAGCCCGAGGTGGCCGCGGTGGTCGAGTCGGCGGCGGAGGTCTTCACCGGCCTCGGCTGTGTCGTGGAGCGGGCCTGTCCGGACCTGACCGAGGCCGAGGAGGTCTTCCGTACGCTGCGCGCCTCGGTCTTCGAGGTCGCCTTCGGCCCGCTCATGGACCGCCACCCCGACGGGCTGAAGCGGGCGATCCGGGAGAACGCCGAGGAGGGGCGCAAGCTCACCGGCCCGGACATCGGCCGCGCGGAGGTGCTGCACACCCTGCTCTACCACCGCGTCCGGGAGTTCTTCGGCCGCTATGACGTGCTGCTGCTGCCGGTGAGCCAGGTGGCGCCGTTCGACGTCGGCATCGAGTACCCGACCGAGATCGCCGGGGTGGCCATGGACGACTATCTGGACTGGATGCGCTCGGCGTATCTGATCAGCTCGACCGGCAGTCCGGCGCTGTCCGTACCGGCCGGGTTCACGCCCGGCGGGCTCCCCGTCGGGGTGCAGATCGTCGGGCCGCACCGGGCGGACTTCGCGGTCCTCCAGGTCGGCCACGCCTTCGAGCGGGCCACCGGGCACTGGCGGCGGCGCCCGGCGGGGATCGAGTAGCGCACACCCCTGGATAATCCGTGCCTTCGAGCATCAGAGTGAACGGGGCCGGGTAGTGCCCCGGCGACCAGCTGCGCTGATGAGCGGAGGAGCCTTGTACGACGACTCCTCGTACGACGACGCCTCGGACGGTCTGCTTTCGCTGGCCACCAGGGCCGCCGGGCTGGCCGGTGGCCCGGTCACCATCGAGGACGAGGCCTCCGAGCTGATCACCTACTCCCCCGGCCAGGAGAACTCGGACGACGCGCGCGTCGCCACGATCCTCAGCCGCCGGGTGCCCGACCGGTACCGCACCCTGCTGCGCACCGAGCATCTGGACGAGCGGCTGGCGGGCTCCTCCGGCCCGTTCTACGCGGATCTGCGCGGGGCGGGGCTCCTGCCACGCGCGATCATGCCGATCCGGGCCGGTGACACGGCCATCGGCTCGATCTGGGCGATCGTGCCCTCCTCGCCGTCCCCGGAGCAGCGGGCCGCCCTGGAGGAGTCGGCCGCGTTGCTCGCACCCCTGCTCGCCCGGCAGGCCGAACGGCGGTTGGCCGCGGACGCGCGGCGGACCGCCGCCGTACGGGCGCTGCTTCGCGGCGGGGACGAGGCCGTCGAGACGGCCCGTGAGCTCCCGCTGGGGCCGGGACCGCTGGCCGTGGTCGCCGTACGCCCGCTGCCGTCGGCGCCCGCGCCCACCCCGTATGACGGTCCGCACGACAGCCTGTGTGACGGTGCGTACGCCATCCCGTACGCCATCCCGTACGACAGCCCGTGCGCGGGCCCGGGCGGTCCGCCCGGCGATCCGCTGCGCCGGGCCCTCGCCGACCTCGACCGCAGGCTCTCCGCGTTCCAGCCGGGTGGGCTCAGCGCGGAGATCGACGGCGTGGGCTATGCCGTGGTGCCGGTCGGCGACGAACAGCGGCTGCTGCGGGCGGTGGGGGAGCTGCCGGGGGCGGCGGCCGGTGTCGGCCGCACCGTCCCGGGGCCCGGTTGGCTCGGTCGCTCACGCGCCGACGCCGAGCTGGTGGTCCGGCTGCTCACCCGGCTCGGCGCGGCACGGGAACGCACCGCCCATATCCGCGACGTCCAACTGGACGCCCTGCTCATGCGGACCGTGGACCTGGCCGTCGAGGCGGGCCACGATCCGCTGGGCGCGCTGGCGGAGCTGGAGGACTACGACCGCAGGCGCGGCACCGCGCTGCTGGACAGCGTGGACCGCTATCTGGCCGCCGGAGGGGACGCCCGGCTGGCGGCCCGTCAGCTGCACGTCCACCCCAACACCCTGCGCTACCGGCTGCGGCGGGCGCAGGAGATCACCGGGCTCGATCTGGGCGACCCCGCCGCCGCGTTCGACATCCGGCTGAGACTGCGGCTGCGCGCGCTGCGCCTGCCGTAGGCACGGCGCGGACCGGCGGAGCTCAGGGAGTGTCCGGTGGAGCTTGATGCCTGCGGCGGGCTGTTCCCCTCCCCGCCCCTTCCCGCGCAGCGTCGATGTGCGGCTCCGCCGCGTGGGGGCTCCGCCCCAGACCTCGGGCCCAGGGGCGAAGCCCCGCGCGGTCCGCCGGATACTCCGTAGCGGGCCCGCGGCGCCATCCGCTGATGCCCCAGGTGCGAGGATCCACCGGCCAGGGCCCAGGCCATGGCCGGTCGGGCCGCTCCAACGGCAGACCGTTAAGCGCTCCGCCGGAAGTGTCGCGATGCGTCGTCGGCCGACTGCGGCGCCGTCGTGGCTGGTCGCGCCCATGCGGCGGAGCCGCACATCGACACAGCCCCGCGCCCCTTCGGGGCGCTGCCCGAACCGTAGCGGACTGCCTCCGACCTGCTGAGTACCCGTCGCCCGGCAGACCGTCAGTCCCCAACCCGGCCACAGGACTCCGTTTGTCCCCGGCGACAAGGCCGGGCCGTGCGCTCTCGGCCTCCGGGCCAGTGCGGTGCCCGGCGCCCTCCCCCGATGATGGCGTTTCACCCAGGGGAAGGAGCGCATCCGTGCCCACTGCCACCGGTCCGTCCCGCCCACCGCACAGCGCCGTCGTCATTGGCGCGGGCATGGTCGGCCTCGCCACCGCCTGGTCCCTGCTGGACCACGGCGTCGAGGTCACCGTCGTGGAACGGCGCCACCCCGCGGCCGGGGCGTCCTGGGGGAACGCCGGCTGGCTGTCCCCGGCCCTGACGCTGCCGCTGCCCGAACCGGCGGCGCTCCGCTACGGGCTGCGCAGCCTGGTCTCCCCCGAGTCGCCCGTCTACATCCCGCCCCGGCCCGACCCCCGGCTCGCCCGCTTCCTGCTCGCCTTCACCCGGAACTGCGCCCCGCGCCGCTGGCGGGTCCTGGCCGCCACCTTCGCCATGCTGAACCGCCATGCGCTGGACGCGTACGACGCGCTCGCGGCGGACGGTGTCGCCGAGCCGACCAGGCCCGCCGAACCCTGTCTGATCGCCTTCCGCACCGCGGCCGAGCGCGCGGCGATGGTCGAGGAGCTGGAGCACGCCCGCGCGGCCGGTTTCCGCATCGCGTACGAGCGGATCGACGGGGACCGGGCGCGTGCGCTGGAGCCCGCGCTGGGCGACGGCATCGGCGCGGCGGTGGAACTCCACGGCCAGCGCTATCTCAACCCCGGGAACTTCGTCCGGGCCCTCGCCGACGCGGTGCGCAAGCGCGGCGACGAGATCCTGGAGCGGACGGAGGTGTCCGGTATCCGGGATCTCGGGCGGGCGGGCGTGGCCGTCACCACCGCCGGGGGCCAACTCCGCGCGGACGTCGCCGTCGTGGCCACCGGCGCCTGGCTGGACCCGCTGGTCCGCCCGTTCGGGGTCCGGGTGCCGGTCCAGGCCGGACGCGGCTACAGCTTCAGCGTCCCGGCCGAGGGCGCCCCCACCCGTCCCACCTATCTGGCCGCCCAGAAGGTCGTCTGCACCCCGCTGGGCGAGGGCTGGGTGCGGGTCGCCGGAATGATGGAACTGGCCCCCGCGGACCGGCCGGTGGACCCGCGCCGCATACAGGCGATCATCGCGGCGGCCCGTCCGCTGCTGCGGGGCATCGACTGGGAGGCCCGTACGGACACCTGGGTCGGTGCCCGCCCCTGCACCCCGGACGGACTGCCGCTGATCGGCCCGACCGGCTCGCCGCGTGTCTACGTCAACGGCGGCCACGGAATGTGGGGCGTGGCGCTCGGCCCGCTCAGCGGACGGCTGCTGGCGGACGCCATCGCGACCGGCACCTCCCCGGCCGAACTGGCCCCGCTGCACCCGCTGCGCTGATCGGCTTCGGTCCCCGACTGCTCATGTTTCGGCTCGGCGGTCCCGGAAACCCGCCGTGGTGCGCGACGCGACAACGTCGAAAGGAGTCACCGATGAGCACCGTGCGGGAGTCCGTCGAGGTTGGGGTTCCGCTCCACACCGCGTACAACCAGTGGACCCAGTTCACCGAGTTCCCGAGGTTCATGGAAGGCGTGGACCAGGTCACGCAGGTGGACGATCGCCATAACCACTGGGCGACCTCCATTGCCGGTGTGCACCGGGAGTTCGACACCGAGATCGTGGATCAGCTTCCCGACGAGCGCATCGCCTGGCGCACCACCTCCGGTGATGTCCAGCAGCAGGGCCTGGTCACCTTCGAGCCCCTGGACGAGCGCCACACCCGGGTCAATCTGGCCCTGGTCTTCCAGCCGAGCGGGATGGCGGAGAAGGCCGCGGACATGACCGGGACGCTCGACCGGCGGGTGAAGGGGGACCTGCGCAGGTTCAAGGACTTCATCGAGCGGCGCGGTGAGGCGGAAGGCGCCTGGCGCGGCCGGATCTCCCCCGGCTGACCGCAGCGCACCGCACCGTACCGAACCAATCCGAACCGATCCGTAAGACCGCGAGGGCGCCGACCGCACCGGTCGGCGCCCTCGTGCGCGTCTCCGTGGAGATCAGATCCAGCGAGATCAGATCTTGCTCATCCGGTCAGATCAGGAGCAAGCTGGATATATGGGTGCTCAAACGGCGCCTACGCTGATCTCATCCGTTCAGCGGGCTTTCCGGTTGATGGAGGCGGTGGGCGCGCACGAGGGCGGTGCGCCGGCCAAGCGGCTCGCCCGGGAGACGGGGCTGCCGCTCGCGACCACGTACCACCTGCTGCGGACGATGGCCCATGAGGGCTATGTGTCCCGGCTGGACGACGGCGGCTTCGTGATCGGCGACAAACTGCGCGCCCTCGAGTCCGGCAGCCGTGAGCAGGCGATGCTCGCCCGGGTGCGGCCCACCCTGGCCGCGCTGCGCGACGAGCTCTCGGCCGCCGCGTATCTCACCTTCTACGACGAGGGCGAGATCCGGGTCGCGGAGATCGTCGATGGCCCGCAGGCGCCCCGGGTCGATCTGTGGGTGGGGTGCGAGGACGCCGGGCACGCCACCGCGCTGGGCAAGTGCGTGCTGCGCGAGCTGGACGACGAGGCTCGCCACGACTATCTCTCCCGCCATCCGCTCGTCGATCTCACCCCGCGCACCGTCACCCGCTCCGATGACCTGCTGCGCCGCCTCGACTCCCCGACGGGGAGTCCTCTGGTCGCGGACCTGGAGGAGTACGCTCTGGGCACGGTCTGCTTCGCGGTGCCGATCTACTACGGGGACCGGCTCGGCTCGCTCGGGATCTCGCTGCGGGCGGACCGGCTGGCCCGGCTGACGGAGATGGATCCGCACCGTGACCTGTTCCGGACCCGCCTGGTGCCGACGGCGAGCCGGGTGAGCAGGAGGCTCTCGCTCACTATCTGAAAACGCGGGCCTTGCCGAACCTATCGAATCGCTGTTTCTCTGGATGAAACGGACACCCCCGGTATCACTTGCCCATGGAGAGAGAGCAGCGAAGCAGGTCATGTTCCCGGCCCGACTCCGCCCGTACGACCCGGACCAACCGGATGGCGCTGGGCGCATAGCCCCCGCGGTCCCCGTCATCATCATCTGTGGGGTGGCCCTGCTCGCCCTCGTCACCGGGCAGGGGCTGGCCTGGCTGCCACTGCTCGCCGTCGGCCCGGCGCTCGCCGCCGCCCACTCCGGACCGTACGGAGTGATCCGGATCGGGGTGCTCGCCGTGGTGGTGGGCGCGCTGCTGGGCACCCAGGGCGACGAATCGGTGCGCACCCAGGCGATCCTGCTGGCCACGCCCGCCGCCGTGGCCCTGGCGAGCTGTGGGGCCAGCGCCATGCGCAGACGCCGTGAGCAGGTCCTCGCCGCCGTCCGCTCGGTCGCCGAGGCCGCCCAGAACGCCCTGCTCACACCGGTGCCCGCCCGGGTCGGCCAGTTCCAGGTGGCGGTCCGCTACAGCGCCGCCGCCGCGGAGGCACGGGTGGGGGGCGATCTCTATGCCCTGCTGCCGACCCCGCACGGGGTCCGGCTGATCGTCGGCGACGTACGCGGCAAGGGGCTGCCCGCGGTGAGCACCGCCGCCCTGGTGCTCGGTGTCTTCCGCGAGGCCGCCTACGACGAGCCGGACCTGCTCGACGTCGTCGCCAGGATCGAGCGCAGTCTGTCCCGCAACCTGGCGCCCGACGACTTCGTCACCGCCGTGGTCGCCGGATACCCCAGTGAGGGCCGTATGGAGCTCGTCAACTGCGGACACGCCCCGCCGCTGCTGGTCGGCGAGACCGGGATCATCGCCGTGGAGCCCACCCGCCCGGCCCCGCCGCTCGGCCTGGCCTCCCTGGGCGGCGAACTGCCGAGCCTCCAGGTGGTGCCGTTCGCCGAGGGCGACCAGCTGCTGCTCTACACCGACGGGGTCATCGAGGCGCGGGACCGCGGCCGGGAGTACTTCCCGCTGCTGGAACGGGTGCCGCGGCACATCTGCGACGAGCCGTCCCGCACCCTCGCCTCGCTCCACGACGAACTGCTGTCCCATGTGGGCGGCCGACTCCACGACGACGCGGCGCTGCTGCTGCTCCGCAAGCCGGTGCTGGGCGCGGTGCGCAGGGCGGTGGACATGCCGTCGGCGTGAGCGGATGTGCCGTGGGGGCAGCGGATGTGCCGTCGGGTGAGCGGATGTGCCGTCGGCGTGGCCCGTGGTCCGTATGACCCGCTCAGCGCCTCCGACGGATCGGCTCGACGGATCGGCTCAGACGACGCCCTGGGCGGCCATCGCCTCCGCCACCCGTACGAATCCGGCGGCGTTCGCGCCCAGGGCGTAGTCGTCGGGGGAGCAGCCGTAGCGGTCGGCGGTGGCCCGGCACAGGGTGTGGACCTCGGTCATGACGGCGGCGAGGCGGGCCTCGGTCTGGGCGAAGGTCCAGCGCTCACGGGAGGCGTTCTGCTGCATCTCCAGCGCGGAGGTGGCCACACCGCCCGCGTTGGCGGCCTTACCGGGGCCGAAGAGCACATCGGCCTCCCGGAAGATCTCGATCGCCGCCGGGGTGCAGGGCATGTTGGCGCCCTCGGCCACGGCCAGCACACCATTCTTGACCAGGGCGATCGCGTTCTGCTCGGTCAGCTCGTTCTGGGTCGCGCAGGGCAGGGCGACCTCGCAGGGCAGCTCGAAGACCGAGCCGCGGCCGGAGAAGACGGCGCCCGGCTTGGCGTCGGCATAGGCGGAGATCCGCTGCCGCCGGACCTCCTTGATCTCCTTGAGCAGGGCGAGGTCGATACCCTCCGGGTCGACCACATGGCCGGAGGAGTCGGAGCAGGCCACCACCCGGCCGCCGAGGGCGTGGACCTTCTCGACGGCGTAGAGGGCCACATTGCCGGACCCGGAGACGACGACCGTAAGGCCGTCAAAATCCCTCTTGCGGGTGCGCAGCATCTCCTGGACGAAGTGGACGGTGCCGTACCCCGTGGCCTCGGTACGCGCGGGTGAACCGCCCCAGGCGACCGGCTTGCCGGTCAGCACACCGGCCTCGAAGCGATTGGTCAGCCGCTTGTACTGGCCGAAGAGATAGCCGATCTCGCGGGCGCCCACCCCGATGTCCCCGGCCGGCACATCGGTGTGCTCGCCCAGATGGCGGTGGAGTTCGGTCATGAAGGACTGGCAGAACCGCATGACCTCGCCGTCCGAGCGCCCCTTGGGGTCGAAGTCCGCACCGCCCTTGCCGCCGCCGATGGCCAGGCCGGTCAGCGCGTTCTTGAAGATCTGCTCGAAGCCGAGGAACTTCACGATGCCCAGATCGACGCTGGGGTGGAAGCGCAAGCCGCCCTTGTAGGGGCCCAGCGCGCTGTTGAACTCCACCCGGAAGCCCCGGTTGACCTGGACATCGCCGTCGTCGTCCACCCATGGCACCCGGAAGACGAGCTGCCGCTCCGGCTCGCACAGCCGCTCCACGATCCGGGCTTCCAGATACTCCGGATGCGCGCCGAGCACGGGGGCGAGGGTCGGCAGCACCTCGCGCGTCGCCTGGTGGAACTCGGACTCCCCGGGGTTGCGGTGCACGATCTGCGCGTAGACGGCCTCGATACGGGCGCTGACGTCCATGGGTGCGTGCTGCCTCTCTGTGAGCTTCTGTCTCATATGCCGGTCCTGCGGGGGTCCAGGATCTTGTCCCCGGCGGGGTTCACCACGGCGGCGCGCCCGGGGAGTCGCCCGCGAACCGGGAAGACCGGCGAAGACCGGGGGGACAGCCCGATGGATGGACCGATGGATGGACCCGGGAGGACCTGCGGAGATCGAGAGATGGTGGAGCCAGCTCCACCCCCGGGCCGGAGTCCCGTACCCCTCCCGGTTCGGGACCGCGCTCTCTCCCGCCCGCCCGCGCCCGTTTCTAGCGTTCTTCGTGACCGGCGGACCCGTTTGATCCGCCCGGCGCGACGGAGGGGCGAAGAGATGAACCGGCAGTGGCGGGGCCGTACGACGGCCACCGCGGAGCGGACGGGGACGTGGCACCATGCGCTGACCCTGGACGGGGTCACCCGGGAGTACCAGCCGGGGGCCGTGGCGCTGCACCCCATCCATCTGACGGTGCCGCGCGGACGGTTCCTCGCGGTGATGGGCCCCTCGGGGTGCGGGAAGTCGACCTTGCTGCAGTGCGCCGCCGGGCTGGACCGGCCGACGGCGGGCACGGTGCGCATCGGCGGCACGGAGCTGTCCTCGTTGAACGAGGCGGCGCTGACCCGGCTGCGGCGGGAGCGGATCGGCTTCGTCTTCCAGTCGCACCATCTGGTGCCGTCGCTGAGCGTCGCGGAGAACGTCTCCCTGCCGCTGATGCTCGGCGGCCACGGCGTCGACGGCCGGGACCTGCGGGCCCTCGCCGCGGTCGGGCTGGCGGACCGGGGCCGCGCCATGCCGTACGAACTGTCCGGTGGGCAGAGCCAGCGGGTGGCGATCGCCCGCGCGCTGGTGACCTCGCCCGACATCGTCTTCGCCGACGAGCCGACCGGGGCGCTCGACCCCGCCGCCGCGGAGGAGGTGCTGACGCTACTGCGGCAGGCCGTCGACCGTGACGGCCATACGGTCGTCATGGTCACCCACGACCCGTTCGCCGCCGCCTGGGCCGACGAGGCGCTGTTCCTGATGCGGGGGAAGCTGGTCTGGCGGCAGGAGCGGCCGGAGGCGGCCGACATCCGCCGCGTCCTCAAGGACCTGGGAGGGCGGACGGCATGAAGGTGGCCGCCCTACTGGCCGCGCGCGCCACCCGTGCCCACCGTAAGGCGTGGACCGCGGTCTTCGCCGCGCTCGCCCTCACCTCCCTGCTGCTCGGCGCCTTCGGGCTGACCCTCCTCTCGGCCTGGAGCGCGCAGCCACGGGTGGAGCGGTACGCCGGGGCCGATCTCGTCGTGGCAGGCGACCAGACCACCCGCTTCAGCGCGTCGTCCCTGGGTGAGCGCGAGACCGCGAGCGCCGGGCTCACCGAGCGGGTCCGGATCCCCCGGACGGCGCTGAGCGTGGTGCGAGGGGTGCCCGGGGTGCGGACGGCCGTCGCCGACGTGGAACTCCCGGTGGGCCTCGCGGACCGGTCCGCCACCGGCCACCCCTGGGAGACCGCCCGCCTGGCGCCGTACGCACTACGGACGGGCCGCGCCCCGCAGCGGGCGGACGAGGTGGTGGTGGGCGGCGGAGCGGGCCGCCTCGGCGGGCGGCTGACGCTGCGCGTGGGCGGCCGGGACGCGTCGTACACCGTCGTGGGCGTCGCCGAAGGCCCCCGTACGGCCGTCTGGTTCACCGGCGCCGAGGCCCGGCGACTGTCCGGCCACCCGAAAGCCCTGGACGCCATAGGGGTCGTCGCCGGACCCGGCACGGACCAGGCGGAGCTGGCCGGGCGGGTGCGGAAGGCCCTGGATACGGCCGGTGTCACCGACGTCGGGCACCGCGCGGACGGTGACCCGGCCGCCGTGCGCGTCCTGACCGGAGGCGAGCGCGGCGAGGCCGAGTTCCTGGCCGCCGCGCCCGCCCGCGGCGAGCTGCTGGCGGCGCTCGGCTCCGTGGCCGGAGCCGTCGTCCTCGTGGCGCTGCTCGTCGTGTCGTCGACCATCGTCCAGGCGCTGCGGCAACGCTCCCATGAACTGGGCCTGTTGCGGGCGGTCGGCGCCACACCCGCGCAGTTGCGCGGTGCGGTGGGCCGGGAGGTCGGGCGGGTCGCGGCCTGGGCGGCGCTGGTGGGCGCGGCCGGTGCGGCCCCCGCGTACCTGGGGCTGCGCGCGCTGCTGGACGCGCGGGGCGCGCTGCCCACCGGCCTCGAGCTGACGCTGCCCCCGCTGCTGTGGCCCGCGCCCCTGGTCACCGCCGCCGTCACCGTCCTGGTGGCCGGGATCGCGGCGCTCATCGGCTGCTCCAGGACCGCCACGGCACGCCCGGCGGAGGCGCTGCGCGAGCGGGCACCCGGCAGGGCACGGGGCATCACCGGGCTGGTGCTGCTGGGCATGGGCGCGAGTTCGGCCGGAACGGCCGCCCTCCAGCAGGGCGCGACCGCGGCGGCCGCCGCCGGTGCGGCGGCGGTGACGATGGTGATCGCCTGCGCGGTGCTGGGGCCGTGGATCGCCGAGGGGGCGATGCGACTGCTCGGCGCCCCGCTGCGGCTGTTCGGCCCCGGCGGCCGCCTCGCCGCCGCCAACTGCGCCGCGTCCGCCCACCGGCTGGGCGCGGCGATCACCCCGATCGTGCTCGTCACCGCGTTCGCCGGGGTCCAGCTCTCCGGGGGCGCGACCATGACCCACGCGGGGGACGCCCAGGCCCGCCAGGTGCTGCGCGCCGACTTGGCGGTGCGCGCGGACGGCGGCCTTACGGCCGGTGCGGTGGAGCGGATCCGCGAGCTCCCCGGGGTGCGGGCGGCGACGGAGGCCGTCCCCGGCACGGTGCTGCTGGCGCGGAGCCAGCTCGGCTCGCCCGAACTCGAGCGGCTGCCCGTCTTCGGCGTCACCCCGGAGCGGCTGACGGGCACCCTTGACCCGGGCGTGCGGAACGGGGACCTCACCCGGCTGCGCCCCGGCACGGTCGCCGTCGGCGCCGACCGGGCGGACTCCCTCGGCGCCCGGCCCGGCTCCACGGTGACCCTGCGGTTCGGGGACGGCCAGCAGGCGAGGCTGCGGGTCGTGGCGACGTACGAACGCTCCATCGCGCTCGGGGACTTCCTCCTCTCCCGCGATGAGCTGCTGCGCCACACATCGACGCCCGGCGCGGGGCGGGTCCTGGTCGCGGCCGAGCCCGATGCCGACCGTAAGGCGCTCACGAAGGCGCTGACGCGGGCGGCGCCCGGGGCCCGGGTGGAGCGGGACCCGGCGCCGGTAAAGGGCGAGGCGGCGGATCAGGCGCTGGCCGAGGTGGTGTCGGTGGCGGTGGTCGCGGCCATCGGGGCCTTCACGGTGATCGCCGTCCTGAGCACCCTCGCCCTCATCGCCACCGGACGCCGCCCCGAACTGCGCCTGCTGCGGCTCGCGGGCGCCGGCCGCCGCCAACTGCGCCGGATGCTGCGGCTGGAGGCGGCGGCCACGGTGGTGACCGGCCTGGTGGTGGGGGCGGCCGTGGCATCCGTACCGCTCCTGGCCTTCAGCGCGGCCACGGCGGGCACGCTGCCGTACCTGCCGCCGGTTCAGGCCGCGGCGATCGTCTCGGTGGTCGTGGCGACGGCGGCGGCGGGCTCACTGCCACCGGTGTGGGGAACGCTGCGGGGACGGTACGTTCCCAGCCCCTCCGGCGATTGAGGGTACGTTTCCAGCCCCTCCGGCGATTGAGGAGCGGGGCCGCTGGGATCGGTATCCGCGGTCTTCCAGCCCCTCCGGCGTTTGAGGAGCGGGGTGAAGGGGCGGAGCCCCGGCGGGGGTGAGGGGGCGGAGCCCCCTCTTTCGGGAAGGGGCGGGGTGGGGAAAGCCACTGCTCACCCGGCCGCGAACGCCGCCGGAGCCGGGATCTCGGTGGGCCCGGGACCCGCACTGGACCGGGGACCCGCACCGGACCGGGGACCCGCACCGGACCGGGGACCCGCACCGGACCCAGGCCCCGCACTACCGCCTGTCCGCCGACTCCCCCTTGCTCGTCGCGCCCTTGTTGAGATACGCGAGGACCGCCAGCACCCGCCGGTGCCCGCTGTCGCTCGGCGGCAGGCCCAGCTTGGCGAAGACATTGCCGATGTGCTTGCTGACCGCGCGCTCCGAGACCACCAGCGTCCGGGCGATCGTCGCGTTGTCCCGGCCCTCCGCCATCAGGTGCAGCACCTCGCGTTCGCGCGGCGTCAAGGAGTCCACGGGGTCGTCCCGGCGCCGGGTCATCAGCTCCTTGACCACCTCCGGGTCCAGCGCGGTACCGCCCGCGACCACCCGTTCCAGCGCGTCCAGGAACTCCTCGACCCGCGCCACCCGGTCCTTCAGCAGATAGCCGAGCCCGCTCGCGCCGTCGGCCAGCAGCTCGGCCGCGTAGGTCTCCTCGACGTACTGCGAGAGCACCAGCACCGGCAGGCCGGGCATCTCCCGCCGCGCCGCGAGCGCCGCGCGCAGCCCCTCGTCGCGGAATCCCGGCGGCATGCGGACGTCGAGCACGGCCGCGTCCGGGCGGTGTTCGAGGAGGGCGGGCAGTACCTCGGGGCCGCTGGAGGCGACGGCCACCACCTCGTGCCCGGCGGAGTTCAGCAGCAGGACCATGCCCTCCCGCAGCAGAGCGTTGTCCTCGGCGATCACCACACGCACGGCAGCTCCACTTCGATCAGCGTCGGCCCCCCGACGGGGCTGGTCATCTCCACGGTCCCGTCGAGCGCCGCGACCCGGCGCCGCATGCCGAGCAGCCCGCTGCCGCCCGAGGGATCGGCCCCGCCCCGCCCCTCGTCCCGTACCGCGACCCTCAACCTATCGGGCATCCGGACGAGGCCGACCGACGCCTGCCGCGCCCCGCTGTGCTTGGCCGCGTTGGTCAGCGCCTCCGCGATCACGAAGTACGCGGCCGCCTCGACCGCCGCCGGGGCCCGGGGCCCGTCCTCCACCCCGTCGTCCCGTACGGACACCTCGAGCCCGCTGCCCGCCGCGAGCGCCCGTACGGCGCCGACGAGCCCTCGGTCGGTGAGGATCGGCGGATGGATGCCGCGCACGACATGGCGCAGCTCGGTGAGGGCCTCCTCCGCCTGGTCCTGGGCGTCCGCCAGCAGCTTGTGCGCCGCGTCGGGGTCCTTCTCGTACGCGCGCCGGGCCAGCCCCACCCGCATCGAGAGCGCCACCAGGCGCGCCTGCGCACCGTCGTGCAGATCCCGCTCGATGCGCCGCAGTTCCGCCCCGTGCGCGGCGACGGCGCCCGCCCGGGTCTCGGACAGCTCCTCCACCCGCTCGGCGAGCCGGGCGCTGCGCAGCGCCTCCGGCGACGGCAGGAGCAGCGCCCGCGACCACGCCGCGTCGAGGTCCACCAGCCGCTCGATCAGCGGCAGCACCACGGCCCGTTGCTTCAGCAGCCCGCACCACACCCCGTCCACGAGCAGCCCGTACACCCACACCGGCATCGCACAGCAGGCCAGCAGCCAGCCGTAACCCGCGTGGGCCACCAGCCAGCGCAGATCGCGGTACGTGGCCGGATCCCCGACCGCCGCCCGCGCCCGCGCGAACGCCTCCCCGGTCAGCGGCCGGTACGCCTCGGGCACCGGCTCCCCCGTCCAGGCACCCACCAGCCGCCGCTTGTACCCGGCCGTCCTGCGCAGCAGCAACACCGACTCGGGCAGCACCCCCGCCCCCACGACGGTGGCCATCGCCACGGCGGCGAAGATCACCACCCCGATGGACAAGTACGAGGCCAGCGCCAGCCCGGCCGCTCGCAGCAACTCGACCGAGGCCCACCCCGCCCGCCGCACCGTCTCCCGCATGGCCGTCAGGCTAAGCGACGGGCCGGGCCCGCGGGAGCGGAGTGCCCCGGCCGGTAGGTGAAATCGGTGGGGGTGTAGCCCGCTACACCCCGGATCCGGGGGAGCGGCCCATCGAGCGGGCGAGGCGAACCCGGAATCGTAGACCTCAGCAAACGAACCCCCGACTCAAGCAAACGAACCCCGACGCGAATAGACGAACCCCCAACCCACCGGCCCAAGAAGGGCCCCTCCGAAAGGAACCCCTCATGAAGTCCCTGCTCTGGCTGGTCCTGGCCGTCGCCGCCGTCGTCAACGTCGCCTCCAGCTTCGCTTTCGGCGGAATCCAGCAGATCATCATCAGCGCGATCACCGGCCTCACCGCCATCGCCACCGCCACGGCCCTCTATCTGACCCGCGACCGCCACACCGCCTGAGCCGGTGCACCGGCACCTACCTCACCTCGGACATCCCCCGCCACCACCGACTGTCCGGAGCGTCCACGCGAACGGTCCTGGCCCTCGCCGTGATCTTGGCGTCGAGAGCCAGGACGAGAACCCGCAGCTCGCGCGCGCTCTTCTTGGGCAGGGCGTGGAGCGCGGTCTCGAGCAAGTCGCGAAAGTGTCCGGGATCGCAGCCACACTCGTATATCTCGCACCGAGGCCCCCAGAACGCGTCGGTCACACCTCTGAGAGGACCGTGGGCCAGGGCTCTCCAGTGCCAGAAGGCTTCCTCGATCGCCTCGGGCCAGAAGCGGGTGCGCTCGAGCCGACGCAGATCGGCGGCGCAGGCCCCCGAGAGACGGTGGATCGGCGGATACCGCCGACGCCTCAGGAGACGGACCGGAATGTCGCCCCGCAGGGCTGATGGGCGCCTACGCGGCATGGCCCTTTCGACAGCTGGTCATGGCGGCCAACGTACCGCCCCCGAAGGGCGGCCGACCAAGTGTTTTTCGGAATACGGAGATGGCGCACAGCAGGGGAGACCCAGCGAGTGGGTCCCCCCTTTTTTCGGCGTCGTGGTCAGGGGCTCGTGACCACGCCTCGGCCCAGGCGGCTCATTCGGGGTCTTTGATGTCGTTGTCGGACTGGAGCCCTTGTGCGGGGGGCGGGTCAATGGCGGCGGTGGGGTTGGTGCAGCCGGGGACGCTGCCTTCGGGGGCGCAGTTGTCCGGGGTGTTGTCGATGACCTTGGTGTTGGTGAGCGTGACCTGACCCGCCTGGTTGTCGATGCCGCCGCCGGCGGTGATCGCCGTGTTGCGGGTGACCAGGCTGTCGACCAGTGTGGCGGTGGCGGTGCCGAAGGTGGTGGAGAGGTTCGAGAGGCCCGCGCCTCTCACGGCGATGTTGTCCTTGAGAGTGGTCGATTTCAGGTTCAGGGTGGAGCCGTTCACATTGCGGATGCCGCCACCCTCAATGCCCGTGTTCCCCCGGACCGATACGGACTCCAGGGACGCGGTGCCCACTTGGTTCTCCAAACCGCCACCATTGCTGGTGGCCGCCCGGTTCTTGAGCAGGGACCCGCCCTTCATCGTCATGGTGCCGTTGGCGGTATTGAGGACTCCGCCGCCGAACATGGCTGCGCTGTTGCGCTCGACGGTGGTGCGGTCGAGGTGGAGCTGTCCACCGTTGTTGGAGACGCCACCACCGGTGTTTGCGGAATTGTCCTTGAAGACCGTGTCGTTCAGGTTCAGCGTGCCCTGCTCGTTCAGGGCGCCGCCGCCGAAGTTGCTGGAGACGCCGCCCCTGACCGTGAGCGACTTCAGAGTGAGCGTGCCACCGGACACCACGTGGAAGATGCGGAAGTTTTCCGCGGCCTCCGGATCGCGCCGGATGGTGCTGTTGTTGCCGGAGATGGTCACATCCCCGGTGATCTCCGGAAGCCCGTCGTCCGGGTTGTCGGGTGCGGTCAGGGTGTAGGTGCAGCGGGGCGCGAGGGTGATGCGACCACCGTTGGCGTTGGCCTGGTTGATCGCGTCCACCAGGCCGGGGATGTCGTTGCACTCCACTTGAATGTCGTCGGCGGCACTGGCCGATCCGGCCGGCAGGAGCGCGAGGGAGAGTCCCGCACCGACCGCGGCGGCCACGGCGCCGGACCGCGAAATGAACCTCATCGTTACGCCTTCCTCAGCACTGGAGTGAAGCGGCGCATCACCGGCACCCAGCGGCCATGCCGACCGACCGGGATGACGAGATGGCGAAATGACGTTTCATTTGTAACCAAGAGTGATCACGCAGTCACCTGGTGTACCGCCAAACGGTTTCCGGCGCTTGCGGACCCCGCGGTGCGGCGCGGGCAGGTGGGCGGAAAACGATGAGGGCCCCGACCGGCGAACCGGTCGGGGCCCTCATCCGCCCTCGCGGGCGGCTGCGGAGGATACGAGATTCGAACTCGTGAGGGGTTGCCCCCAACACGCTTTCCAAGCGTGCGCCCTAGGCCTCTAGGCGAATCCTCCGTGGGACACTCTACCCCACTTGGTGAGGTGCGCTGACACCGCCGATGGCGCGCACCGGGGCCCTGTGGGGCACGCCACATTGCCGTCGGGAGAGAGCCGGGAGAGAGCCGATTTCCGTCGAAATCGAGATGAGCTAGACGTGTTTCTTCGGGTGGCGGTCGGTGGGGGTGGCCTTGGGCTACGTCCGGGGTGGTTGTCTCCGGATGTGGTTGCGGGGTGGGCGCGGAGATGGGTGCGCGGTCCGTAGGGGGCGATTTCGGGGAAAAGCGCGGATCGTCGGACCGAAGCTGTCCCACCGTCCATTCGGGGATTTGTCGGGGGAGCGGTCGGTGTGGGCCGGGGAATCCGATGCGGAAACGGGGATTGAGGATGTCTGTAAAGCGTGGGCTCTGGTGTATTCACTAGCGCCGTAAGCGCATCTCTGGTGCATCCACTAGCTTCGGGGATTGGTGGTGTCAATTTGTTCACTTGCTTGTTATCGTCTGGCCATGAATGGGCTGTACGCGCTTAAACCGTGGTTCGCCCGCCGATTAACACTGCTCCGGCGGAAGTTGATCCGGAGCGGCGTCTCTCCCAATGCGGTCACCTTTGCGGGAATGCTCTGTGCAGGTGCTGCCGCGGCATCTTTTGCCCTGCTGCCCGCTCCCTGGGCCGTAGTTCCCGTTGTGGTATTTCTGACGGCTCGGTTGGCCTGCGCGAATCTCGACGGCTCCATTGCCAGGGAAACTGGAAAGCAGACCCGCCTGGGTTCGCTGCTGAATGAAATCGGTGATCGGGCGGCGGATCTCCTGGTGATTCTGGGATTTCTGCCGCACATATCGCCCTCGCTCGTACTCGGTGCGCTGCTGGCCAGTTCGGCGCCGTCATGGATCTCCATCGCCGGGGCCGCGGCCGGGGTGCGGAGAATCAACGGCGGTCCGATGGGGAAGACCGAGCGCTGCCTCGTCGTAGCGGTCGCCGCGGCGTCCGGGTGGTATGTGCCCGCCGCGGTGGTGATGGTGGTCGGATCCGCGTTGACCGCCGGTGTGCGGCTGTTTCAGGTCGTGGCGCTCTGCAATCGCCGTGATGGCGAAGGCGGTCGTGATGGCGAGAGCGATCGTGGCGGCGGGAACGGCCTCGGCGAGAGCGGTCGTGGCGGCGGGAACGGCCTCGGCGAGAGCGGTCGTGGCGGCGGGAACGGCCTCGGCGAGAGCGGTCGTGTCGGCGAGGATCGTGACCACGATCCTCTGAACGGTCGGCTGTGACCCCCTTCGCGGGTGCGCTTCCACCGGAGCTGGCGCGGGCCGTACCGCTCCTCGCCGGGACGCTCACGGTGAGCGGCCTCGCCCTTCTCTTCGTCCGCAACGTCGAACTGCGCCGTCGCTGGCGGACCTGGTGCGTCACCGCGCTGATCGTCTGCGGGACGCTGGGCTTCGGCGCGCCCGGGGCCGCCCTGTTCGCGGCCGGGCTCGCCGTGGTGGGCTCCGTCGAGTACGTGCGTTTGGCGGGCCTGCGCCGTGCTGACGGGGCCCTGTTGCTGTGTGCCGGGGTGCTTCTGCCCCTCATCGCCTGGCTGCGGCCCGGAGCGCTCACGCTGCCCATGGCCGGCGTCCTGCTCTGCGCCGCCGCGCTGCCGCCTCTGGTGGGCCAGGACGTGGCCCATGGCGCCGACCGGGCGGTCAGGACGACCTTCGGCCTCATCTGGCTGCCACTCGCCCTCACCGGACTGGTGTTCCTGGGGGACCTCGCCATCGCGGTCTGCGTCAGCGTGGCCTTCGCGGATGTGGGCGGCTGGTGCGGCGGGCGGGCACTCGGCCGCTCCGGACCCCTGAGCCGTCCGCTGTCCTCGCTCTCACCGGCCAAGACCTGGGGCGGAGTTGTGGGCTCCGCCGCACTGTCCGGTCTGGCCCTGTGGGCCATGGACGCCTGGACCCCGCTGCGGTGGCTCGCCGTGCTGTGCGGCTGCGCACTGGGCGACCTGCTCGAATCCATGATCAAACGAGGCGCCGGGGTCAAGGACGCCGGCCGTTGGCTGCCCGGATTCGGGGGGCTCCTGGACCGCGTCGACTCGCTTCTCGTGACCCTTCTCCTGTTGGGAGCCTTGCCATGACGAAGGACGCGCCGCCCGGATCGTTATCCACCGTGCGGAGCGATACGGGAGGCGATACGCGGCCCGGACGACTCGTTACCGGCGGGCTCTCAGGCGGGGTCCCCGGCGGGCTCTCAGGCGAGGTCCACGGCGGGGTCTCGGGCGGGGTCTCAGGCGGAGCCGCCGGCGAGGCCTCCGGCGCTGCGGAGACCGCCGGGCGGCCTCCGCGGCCCGCGTCCCGACTTCTGGTGGCGGCCTGGCTGCGCTGGCGGTTCTGGCGGACCGTCCTCTTCCTCACCGGTGGGCTCACGGTCAAGGGGAAGCTGCCGAAGAGCGGTTGTGTGGTGGTGGCCAACCACTCCTCGCACGCGGATACGGCAGTGCTCCTGGCCGCCCTCGGCGTCGCCCGTGCTCCCCGCGTGGCGGCGGCCGCCGACTACTGGTTCCGGAACCGTGTGCGCCGCCTGGTGTGTTCGGTCCTGGCCGCCGCCTTTCCCGTACGCCGCCACGGTGGCGGTTACTCCGACCTCCAGGACATCGCCGGTCCCATGCTGCGCGCCGGACACGCGGTGGTCGTCTTTCCCGAAGGGACCCGAGGAGCGGGCCGCGTGGGCACGTTCCGCCGGGGCGCGGTCGAACTGGCCGTCTCCAACGGTGTGCCGGTGGTGCCCGTCGCTCTGTCCGGCACCGCGGAACTGCTGCCCAAACGCGGACGGTTGCGTCCGTACGCCGTCCGGGTGCGGATCGGTCGGCCGCTGACGGACCCCGACGCCGACACCGCCCGTACGGCGGTCCTCGAACTCCTTGCCGAGTGCCGGCCCCGTGACAGCCGGGTCCGGCGTCGGATCGCCCGGCTGGCGATGTCCTGGACGGGCCTGGGCCTGGTCGCCGCCTGGTCCTTCACCGAGGCGCTGAGCTGGCCGCTGCTGCCGGAGCTCGCGCTCGCCGTGCTGTGTGTCGCCGCGCCCAGGGCGGGGCTGCGGCTGACCGTGAGCGCCGCCGTGGCCAGCGTCGCCGGCGGTCTGGTCGCGCTCGCCCTGTACTCCGGGACTTCCGTCGACCTGCCCCAGCCGCTCACCACCAACCGCATGCACACCACGGCGCAGAAGGAGATCCGCTCGGAGGGCGCCCGCGCGGTACGGCACCAGCCCGCCAGCGGTATCCCCTACAAGGTGTACGCGGCCGAGGCGGGGCGCGCCGGGGTCCCCGCGGGCGAGTGGGTGCTGCGCTCCACGGCCGCCCGGGGGCAGCGCATCGTCGGCGTCGGCGTCGTGCTCACGCTGATCGGCGTGCTCACCCAGCGGTGGCGGCGTTTCTTCCCGCAGTACCTGATCTTCGTGGGAGTGGCCTTCATCGCGTTGTTCACGCTGGTCATCGGCTCGTGGCGGTGACCCGTACCCCCGTCGGACGGCCATCGCGCCCCCTGCCGTACGCCCTGCCGACGCGGCGTGCGCGGCCGCCGGACCCGACAGCCGTGAGCAGCTGTGCACAGCCGTGAGCAGCCGTGCACAGCCGTGTGAGAACGACCCCGACCGCCGTATGAGGAGCCGCGCGCCGATGTCCAGCCCGTCCACCCCGCCCATCCCGTCCGCTCCGCAAACGACGCCCCCGGTCGCCTCCGCCCCGTCGGCACCGGACCGGGATGCCCGCCGCATCCTGGCGCTGACCAGCCTCGGCGTGTTCATCGTCTTCCTCGACACCACGATCGTGAATGTCGCCTTCGATACGATCAGCACCAGCTTCGACGCCGGGATCACCCGCCTCGTATGGGTCCTCAACGCGTACACCCTGGTCTTCGCCGCGTTCCTGATCCCGGCCGGGCAACTGGCCGACACCTACGGCCGCAAGCGCCTGTTCCAGATCGGTCTCGTGGGCTTCGCGCTCAGCAGTGCCCTGTGCGGTCTCGCCTCCGGGCTCGGCGTCCTCATCGCCGCACGGGCGGCCCAAGGTGTCTTCGGCGCCATCATCGTTCCGGCCTCATTGGCGCTTCTCCTGCCCGCCTTCCCCCTGGAGCGCCGGGCCGCGGCCATCAGCACCTGGGGTGCCATGGCGGCCGTCGCCACCGCGATCGGCCCGACCCTGGGCGCGCTCCTGATCGAATACACCACCTGGCGCTGGGTCTTCCTGCTCAACGTCCCCGTCTGCCTGCTCACCGCGGCCTGGGGCGCACGCCTGCTGACCGAGACCCGCGGCTCCCGGAGCGGAGGCTTCCCCGACCCCCTCGGCGTCGCCATGAGCGCCGCGGCACCCGCCTTGCTCAGCTTCGCCGTCATCTACGGCCCGCGCCTGGGGTGGGACGACCCGCGTGTCCTGGCGACCGCGGTGGCCGGTGTCGGCCTGATCCCGGTGCTGATCCTCCGGTCCCGGCGCGCCGTACGGCCGGCACTCGACCTGAGCCTGTTCCGGATTCGCAACTTCCAGGCGTCCAACGTCGCCACACTGGTCTTCTCCGTGGCCTTCTTCGCCGTTCTGCTCTCCAGCCTGCTGTTCCTCCAGAACGTCTGGCACTACTCCGTGCTGAAGTCCGCACTGGCCGTCAGCCCCAGCGCACTCGTCACCGCGCTCGTGGCCCCGCTGGCCGGCCGGCTGGCCGAACGATTCGGCTACCGCCCGGTCTTCGTCACCGGCGCCCTCTTCTACGCCGCGGGCGCCGCCGCTCTCGCCCTGCGCACCGGCACCTCACCGCACTGGGCCGCGCACTGGCTTCCCACCCTCGTGCTCAACGGCATCGGGGTCGGCCTGGCCCTCTCCACTCTCAACAGCGCCGCGGCGAAGGCGCTGCCACCGGAGCGCTTCGGCGTCGGCACCGCGATCAACAACAGCTTCCGGCAACTGGGCGCCCTGCTCGGCGTCAGCGTGTTCGTGGCCGTCCTGGGGACTCCGACCAGCGCGACGATCCTGGGGGACTACCACCGTGTCTGGTGGGTGCTGGCCGTGATCCCCGTGATCAGCGCCGGGACGTACCTCGCCACCCATCGCGAGCCGGAAGCCACCGGATGACGCCTGCCGGTGCCGCCCCGCCCTGGTGCTGTGCGCAGCGGTGCCGCCCCGCCCCGGGGCTGTGCCGCAGCGGTGCCGCCCCGGGGCTGTGCCCCACCGGCCTTCGGCCGAATCCTGGCCGAAAACGGTCCACGACCGGGAGGGGCACCCGCGGAGTCGTTCGCACCCCGGTCTATCCGCTAGGGTGGGGCGCAGCCCCTCACGTGGCGCTATCTCACCGAACTCCCCCAGGGCCGGAAGGCAGCAAGGGTAAGTGAGCTCTGGCGGGTGCGTGAGGGGCCCCTTGCGTCTGTGGGGATGCGAAGGGCTGTGGGGAAGCGGGGGTGGGCCCGTTGTCCGTGGTCCCCGATATCGTCGTAAGCGTGTCGTCCCTCGCGCTGTACCGCCGCTACCGCCCCGAGACCTTCGCGGAGGTCATCGGGCAGGAGCATGTCACCGGCCCGCTGCAGCAGGCGCTGCGCAACAACCGGGTCAATCACGCATATCTCTTCAGCGGTCCCCGCGGGTGTGGCAAGACGACCAGCGCGCGCATCCTGGCCCGCTGTCTGAACTGTGAGAAGGGCCCCACCCCGGCGCCGTGCGGCGAGTGCCAGTCGTGCCAGGACCTCGCGCGGAACGGGCGGGGGTCGATCGATGTGATCGAGATCGACGCCGCGTCGCACGGTGGTGTGGACGACGCCCGTGAGCTGAGGGAGAAGGCGTTCTTCGGGCCCGCGTCCAGCCGCTACAAGATCTACATCATCGACGAGGCCCATATGGTCACCTCGGCGGGGTTCAACGCCCTGCTGAAGGTGGTCGAGGAGCCCCCGGAGCACCTCAAGTTCATCTTCGCGACCACCGAGCCGGAGAAGGTCATCGGCACGATCCGGTCGCGTACCCACCACTATCCGTTCCGGCTCGTGCCGCCCGGGACGCTCCGCGACTATCTGGGAGAGGTCTGCGGGCGCGAGGCGATTCCGATCGAGGACGGGGTGCTGCCGCTGGTCGTGCGGGCCGGGGCCGGGTCCGTGCGGGATTCGATGTCGGTGATGGACCAGCTGCTCGCGGGCGCGGCTGACGACGGTGTGACGTACGCCATGGCGACCTCGCTGCTCGGTTATACGGACGGCTCGCTGCTGGACTCGATCGTGGACGCCTTCGCGGCGAGCGACGGGGCGGCGGCGTTCGAGGTCGTCAACCGCGTGATCGAAGGGGGCAACGACCCCCGGCGCTTCGTCGCCGATCTGCTGGAGCGGCTGCGCGATCTGGTGATCCTCGCCGCCGTGCCGGACGCGGCGGAGAAGGGGCTCATCGATGCCCCGGCCGATGTGGTGGAGCGGATGCAGGCGCAGGCGTCGGTCTTCGGCGGCGCCGAGCTGAGCCGCGCGGCGGACCTGGTCAATGAGGGTCTTACGGAGATGCGCGGCGCCACCTCGCCGCGGCTCCAGCTGGAGCTGATCTGCGCCCGGGTGCTGCTGCCCGCCGCCTTCGACGATGAGCGGTCCGTCCAGTCGCGGCTGGAGCGGCTGGAGCGCGGGGCCCTCGCGGGTGGCCTGGGCGGTGGAGCCGGTGCCGGTGGTGGTGCCGGCGTCGGCGGTGGTGGCGTTGGGGGGCCCGGGCCCGCCATGGGGTACGTACCGGGGCCCGACGCGCACGCTCCGGTTGCTCCGCCCGCCGGTGGGCCGTCCGGTCCGGCCGCCGCGCGTGCGGCTATGACCGGGGGCGGGCCCGGCCAGGGGCAGGCCCCGGAGAGTTCGGGGAGTGGTGAGGCGCCTGGTGGATGGCCTGCCGGGGCGCGGCCTGCCGCGGACAGTGGCCAGGGCGGCGCCGTGGACAGTGGACAGCAGGGCGGTGCCCCGGCCGCGGCCGCGCCCCCGGAGGACGGTGGCGGACAGCGGCCCGGAGCGTGGCCGTCGGGTGCCCAGGCCCCGGCCGCCGAGGGCGGCGGATCGCGGCCCGGAGCCTGGCCTGCCGCCTCCGCACCCGGCTCCGGGGCTTCCGGTGCGGGCGGACCGTCCGGTGCCGGTGCCGGTGCCGGGTCCGGTACGTCCGCGTCCGGTGCGGGCGGTTCCTCTGGTGGCGGCGGTGGACAGGGCGCCGGGGCGCCCGCCCGGCAGCCCGGCGGCTGGCCCACGGCCACCGCGCCGGGGCAGGGCGGCGGCCCCTCCGCACAGACACCCGCGGCGCCCTCCGCGCCGACCACCCCGAGCGCCCCGGCCGCGCCTTCTGCCCCCGCCGCGGGCCCCGCGCCCTCCGCACCCGCGCCGGGCGCGCCGAGCATGGCGCAGGGCGCCGTGCAGGTGCGGCAGATGTGGCCGGACATCCTTGAGGCGGTCAAGAACCGCCGCCGCTTCACCTGGATCCTGCTGAGTCAGAACGCGACGGTGTCCGGCTTCGACGGCACCACCCTCCAACTCGGCTTCTCCAACGCGGGCGCGCGCGACAGCTTTGTGGGCGGCGGCAGCGAGGACGTCCTGCGGCAGGCGCTCCAGGACGCCATAGGGGTGCAGTGGCGGATCGAGGCGATCGTCGACCCCTCGGGCGGCGCCGGACAGCAGGGCGGCGGCCCAGGTGGTCCGGGCGGTTTCGGCGGCGCTGGTGGTCCCGGTGGCGCCGGTGGCCAGGGCGGTCCTGGCGGCTACGGCGGAGGCAGCAGTTACGGCGGAAGCGGAGGCGGTGTCGGCGCCGGTGGTGGTGCCACCGGCGGTGGTGGCTTCGGCGGCGGAAGCGGCCCGGGCTCCGACAGCGGCCCTGGCCCCGGTGGCGGTGGCCAGTCCGCCCCGGCCCGCCAGTCCGCGCCCCGGCCCACTCCCGCCTCCCCGCCCCCGGCCGCGTCCTCCGCGTCCTCCGCACCGTCCGGCTCCGCGGACGCGGGCCCGCCCCCCGAGGCGGCGGTGTACCGGGAGCCCGAGCCGCCGCGGGTCTCGATCGAGGACGACATGCCGGCCGAGGACGACCCGGATCTGGACGACACCGCGCTGAGCGGGCACGACCTGATCGTCCGCGAGCTCGGTGCCACGGTGATCGAGGAGATCGTCAACGAGTAGGAGGCGTGGGCTCCGCACCCGTGTCTCACGTCGCCGCGTCTCCTCCGTACGGCGTAGAGCAAGGCGCTCTGGGAGCACGTAGGCTCGGGCTATCGAAGAGAACGACTGTCGAGCGCCAGGAGCGAAGCCGTGATCCCCGGTGGTGGCCAGCCGAACATGCAGCAGCTGCTGCAGCAGGCTCAGAAGATGCAGCAGGACCTCGCCGCGGCCCAGGAGGAACTGGCCCGCACTCACGTCGAGGGTTCCGCGGGCGGTGGCCTGGTGAAGGCGACCGTGACCGGTTCCGGTGAGTTGCAGGGCCTGGTCATCGATCCCAAGGCCGTGGATCCTGAGGACACGGAGACCCTCGCGGATCTGGTCGTCGCGGCCGTCCGTGACGCCAACCACGCCGCGCAGGAGCTCCAGCAGCAGAAGCTCGGCCCGCTCGCCCAGGGGCTGGGCGGTATGCCCGGACTCCCGTTCTGACCTTCGGGTTCTCCGGGGCCTTCGGTTGCCCCAGGGTCCCGGGTTCCCCGGGTTCTCGGGCTCCCCGGGCCCGACCGTAGGAGTCGCGGCGACCGCGTAGGAGTCGCGGCGGCCCGGCCGCAAGAGCGTGACGCCCCCTGGCCGTGAGGGCACGGCGCAACCGAATATTCATGTGAAGGACGGCCACCGCGTGTCGGCGCGAGATTGGATGAAGGCGTGTACGAGGGCGTGGTCCAGGACCTCATCGACGAGTTGGGCAGGCTGCCCGGCGTCGGTCCCAAGAGCGCGCAGCGGATCGCCTTCCACATCCTGCAGGCCGAGCCCACCGATGTCCGCCGTCTCGCGCATGCGTTGACGCAGGTCAAGGAGAAGGTGCGGTTCTGTGCGGTCTGCGGGAACGTCGCCGAGGCCGAGCAGTGCCGCGTCTGCCAGGATCCCCGTCGCGACCTCGCGGTCATCTGCGTGGTCGAGGAGCCGAAGGACGTTGTCGCGATCGAGCGGACGCGTGAGTTCCGGGGCCGCTATCACGTGCTCGGCGGGGCGATCAGCCCCATCGAGGGCGTGGGCCCGGACGATCTGCGGATCAGGGAGCTGCTGGCGCGGCTCGCGGACGGTACGGTCACCGAGCTCATCCTGGCCACCGATCCGAATCTGGAGGGCGAAGCCACCGCCACGTACCTCGCGCGCATGATCAAGCCCATGGGTTTGAAGGTCACCCGCCTGGCCAGCGGCCTCCCTGTCGGTGGAGACCTGGAGTACGCCGACGAGGTCACGCTGGGTCGTGCCTTCGAAGGGAGAAGACTTCTCGATGTCTGACGCAACGCTGCACGACGCCCACCCGGACCCGGACGACTTCGCGGTCCAGATCTCCGACCAGATCGAGAGCTTCATCGTCGCGGTCACCGAAGTCGCCAAGGGGGACGAGCCGGACAGCGCTGTGCCGTTCCTGCTGCTTGAGCTGTCGCAGCTGCTTCTCGCGGGCGGTCGGCTCGGCGCGCACGAGGACTTCGTCCCGGACGAGCGGTACGAACCGGACGTCGGCCCGGAGCCGGACGTCGACGAGCTGCGTGAGCGCTTCGCCCAGCTGCTGGAGCCGGTGGACATCTACTCGGAGGTCTTCGACCCGTACGTGCCGCGCAGCCAGCCCGTGGCCTGCCGGATCTCCGACGACCTGGCCGGGATCATCACCGATCTGCGGCACGGGATGGCGCACTACCGCGAGGGCCGGATCAGCGAGGCGCTGTGGTGGTGGCAGTTCTCGTACCTCTCCAACTGGGGGACGACCGCCTCGGCGGCCCTGCGCGCGCTGCAGTCGCTGGTCGCGCACGTACGGCTGGACAGCCCGCTGGACGAGCTGGACGGCCTGGACACGGACAGCAACGCGGGCGGTGACGAGGAGCTCGCGGAGGAGGCCGGCCGGGTCATGGCGGCGGAGATCGCGGCACCGCTCGGCCTGCACTCGGGACCGCGCTGAGGAACGCTCGAGACGGCGGCGGGGCGGGCCCACGAGACGCCCCGCGACGCGGCCCGCCGGACGGTCCGGCAGACGGCCCGCCGGACGGTCCGGCAGACGGCCCGCCGGACGGTCCGGCAGGCCGTCCGATCCTGTGAGCTGGGTTACGTTCCCGTGTGCTTCCGCGGTAAGCGGGCAGGGTTCGTCGCTGAGCGGGTGGGAGGGATGCGGGGATCTCGCGTGTGCGTGGACGTTGCGCCGTGTGATGCCCCTCGTCCTCCCCTGATCACTTGCGAGGCATTCGTCTCGCTATGTGATATTGGGAGGGCGTATTCCGGCCCCTCGTTAGACTGAGCCGACCGCATTATTGAGAGCTGCGAGGAGCGCACGTGGGCCTTGTCGTGCAGAAGTACGGAGGCTCCTCCGTTGCCGATGCCGAAGGCATCAAGCGGGTCGCCAAGCGAATCGTGGAAGCCAAGAAGAACGGCCACCAGGTGGTCGTCGTGGTCTCCGCGATGGGCGACACGACGGACGAGCTGATCGATCTCGCCGAGCAGGTATCCCCGATTCCTACTGGGCGCGAGTTCGACATGCTGCTGACCGCGGGAGAGCGGATCTCCATGGCCTTGCTGGCGATGGCGATCAAAAACCTCGGTCACGAGGCGCTGTCGTTCACCGGCAGCCAGGCGGGAGTCATCACCGACGCGGTTCACAACAAAGCACGGATCATCGATGTCACGCCGGGCCGCATCCGTGACGCGCTCGAACTCGGCGCGGTCGCGATCGTCGCGGGCTTCCAGGGCGTGTCCCAGGAGAGCAAGGACATCACCACCCTCGGCCGGGGCGGTTCCGACACCACCGCGGTCGCGCTGGCCGCGGCCCTGGACGCCGAGGTGTGCGAGATCTACACCGACGTGGACGGCGTGTTCACCTCCGATCCGCGCGTGGTGAAGAAGGCTCGCAAGATCAACGAGATTCCGTACGAGGACATGCTGGAGCTCGCCGCGAGCGGCTCCAAGGTGCTGCACCTGCGCTGTGTGGAGTACGCGCGCCGGTACAACATCCCCATTCACGTACGGTCGTCTTTCTCCGGTCACCAGGGCACCTGGGTGCGCAACCGGCCGGAAGCGGGAGAAGGAGAAGAAGGCATGGAGCAGGCGATCATCTCCGGGGTCGCGCACGACACGTCCGAGGCCAAGGTCACGGTCGTCGGGGTGCCGGACAAGCCGGGTGAGGCCGCGGCCATCTTCCGCACCATCTCCGACGCCGAGATCAACATCGACATGGTGGTGCAGAACGTCTCCGCCGCGTCGACCGGACTGACCGACATCTCCTTCACGCTGCCGAAGACGGACGGCCACCGGGCGATGGAGGCGCTGACCAAGGCGAAGTCGCTGATCGGCTTCGACTCGCTGCGCTACGACGACCAGATCGCCAAGATCTCCTTGATCGGTGCCGGTATGCGCACCAACCCGGGGGTCACCGCGACCTTCTTCGAGGCGCTGTCGAACGCCGGGGTCAACATCGAGCTGATCTCGACCTCCGAGATCCGCATCTCGGTCGTCACCCGCGCCGACGATGTGAAGGACGCGGTCGTGGCCGTGCACAGCGCCTTCGGCCTGGACAGCGAGACCGACGAAGCGGTGGTCTACGGAGGGACCGGACGATGACCGGCCATGGCGGTGTCGGCCGGGGCAGCGCCAAGCCCACCCTCGCGGTCGTCGGGGCCACCGGCGCGGTCGGCACCGTCATGCGCTCGATCCTCTCCGAGCGCGCCGACATCTGGGGCGAGATCCGGCTGATCGCCTCGCCCCGCTCGGCCGGCCGGAAGCTGACCGTCCGGGGTGAGCAGGTCGAGGTCGTCGCGCTGAGCGAGGAGGCGTTCGAGGGCGTCGACGTCGCGATGTTCGACGTCCCCGACGAGGTCTCGGCACAGTGGGCGCCCATCGCGGCGAGCAAGGGCGCGGTGGCCGTCGACAACTCCGGTGCCTTCCGGATGGACCCCGATGTCCCCCTGGTGGTGCCGGAGGTGAACGCGCACGCGGCCCGGGTCCGCCCGCGCGGCATCATCGCCAACCCCAACTGCACCACCCTGTCGATGATCGTCGCGATGGGCGCGCTGCACGCCGAGTTCGGGCTGAGCGAGATGATCGTCTCCTCGTACCAGGCGGTCTCCGGTGCGGGCAAGGACGGCATCGACGCCCTGCGCGAGCAGATCGCGCTGGTCGCCGGTACGGAGCTGGGCACCCACCCCGGGGACGTGCGGCGGGCGGTGGGCGACACCGGGCCGTTCCCGGCGCCGATGGCGCTCAATGTGGTGCCGTTCGCCGGTTCGCTCAAGGAGGACGGCTGGTCCTCCGAGGAGCTCAAGGTGCGGAACGAGTCCCGCAAGATCCTGGGACTGCCGGCGCTGAGGGTCACCGCGACCTGTGTACGGGTGCCCGTGATCACCACGCATTCGCTGGCCGTGCACGCGCGGTTCGAGAACGAGGTGACGGTCGAGGCGGCACACGAGATCCTGGCGGGCGCCCCCGGAGTGGTGCTGTGCGACAACCCGGCGGAGGGCGAGTTCCCGACCCCCGCCGACGCCGTGGGCACCGACCCCACATGGGTCGGCCGGGTGCGGCGGTCGCTGGACGACCCGAAGGCGCTGGAGCTGTTCGTCTGCGGCGACAACCTGCGCAAGGGCGCGGCGCTGAACACCGCGCAGATCGCGGAGGTCGTCGCGGCCGAGCTGGCGGGCGGGGCCGCCGCGCGGTGACCCAGGGCCCGCCAATGGGTCAGGGCCCGCCACTGAGCCAGGGCCCGCCAGTGGGTCAAGACCCGCTAGTGGGTTGAGGCCCGCCACTGGGTTAAGGGGGGCCGGGGCGCCGTAACGTGAGCGGTCGTCTTAAAGTGACGTTTCACCAGTGCGTCGTCCGACAGATTGTGAATATCCTGTGCGCGTGTCACTGGCCTGGACCAGCTGAGCTGGGCCGTTGATGTGATCGACGTATTCGCTCCCCGCCCGCCGCAACCGGCAGTGGGCGGGGAGCGTCTTTCCAGCCGCCCCGCAGTGGGCGCTGGGATAACTGGGGCATTGGGGAAGAGTTGGTGCGCATGGGGGCATTGAACGCATCGTCAAAAGCGGTGCCTCACGCGTACAACCCTGACAGGGGGCGGCGTGTCCAACAGGCGTGGCAGAGGTATTCGGCATCGCAACGGTTCCAGGGCATGGCGGCGCGGCAGTACGGCCCCCGCGTGCCCCAGGTGGCATGCCGGTGATCGCGCCATGGCCGACGGCCCGCCCCGCGCACATCACAACAGGGCGCGAGGACACTGACGACGCGATGGCAGCGGGCACCACAGTCGATCACCTCACCGAGACCTACCGCGCCCATTACCGGTCGCTGCTCGGTCTCGCCGCGCTCCTGCTCGACGACACCGCGTCCTGCGAGGACGTCGTGCAGGAAGCGTTCATCCGTGTGCACTCGGCGCGCAAGAGAGTCCGGGATCCCGAGAAGACCCTCGCCTATCTGCGGCAGACGGTCGTCAATCTCTCCCGCTCCGCGCTGCGCCGGCGCATCCTCGGGCTGAAGCTGCTCTCCAAGCCGATGCCCGATATGGCCAGTGCCGAGGAGGGGGCGTACGAACAGCTGGAACGCGATCAACTGATCAAGGCGATGAGGGGACTTCAGCGCCGTCAGCGCGAGGTTCTCGTGCTGCGCTACTTCGCCGATATGACCGAGGCCCAGGTGGCCGAGACGCTGGGCATCTCGCTCGGCTCGGTCAAGGCGTACGGCTCGCGCGGCATCGCGGCGCTCCGCGTCGCCATGGAGGCTCCGGCATGAACCACAACACATCTACGCCGGACCCGGGGGATTCCGGCCGGCGGCACGGCCACGAGCCGGAATCCAGAGAGCCAGGGGAGTCCAGGGAGACCACGGGGCCCATGGATCCGGTAGAGGCGACGGAGTCCGCAGAGGCGGCGGAGGCCGCGGAGTCCACGGCGGACGGGGAGTCCGCCGGGTCCGCGAAGTCCCCGGAGGCCCGTGAGTCCGCCGGGTCCGAGCCGGGGCGGGTGATGCCGCTCCGCATTCAGCTGGACGACGACGAGCCCAGCGGTGAGAACGAGGAGGCGCTGCGGCGGCTGCTGCACCGCGCCGTCGACGAGCTCGAGCCGTCGTCCGACTCCCTCGACCATCTGCGGCGCGCCGTGCCCGCCCGCCGTGCGCGGCGGCGCCAAGCCCTGATCGGGGCCGCCGCGGCGCTGGTGCTGGGCTGTGCTGCCGTACCGGCGCTGGTGCACGTCGCGACCACCAGCGACAGCTCGAACGACCGCCCGGCCAACGCCGCCAGCAGCCACCGCACCCCTGAGACCAGCGGCGGCCGGCACGGCGAGGGCAGCGGCGGCAAGGACGCCGACGGGCCCTCCGACACGGTCGAGGAGCACAAGGGCGACAAGGGCAAGGACAAGGAGAAGGACAAGCCGCCGAAGGGCGAGGAGGGCGGCTCCGGCGGTACGGTCCCCGACCCCACCAACACGCTGAACGCCACCTCCCCCACCTGCAGCCGCGCCCAGCTCACCAGCGGTGGCGCCGGATCGCTCGGAGCGGCCGACGCCGAGGGGCGGGTCTACGGCTCGTTCCGCGTCGTGAACATCTCGGACCGGGCCTGCACGGTCGAGGGCAGCGGTTCGGTGGGTGCGAGTGCCCAGGGCGGTGCGGACGCCTCGCGGATCCTGGTCGTGGACCATACGGCGGGGGACGCGGCGGCGGGGCTGCCCGACCCCTCCATCCAGCCGGGCACGCTCATCCTCAAGCCCGGCCAGGCGTACGAGGTGAAGTTCGCCTGGATCCCGGCGTCGGGCGGCGGCACCAGCGGCTGCTCCACCACCGGCACCCCGACCCCCGACCCGTCCACGGACGCGGCCCAGGACGGTCCGCAGGACGACCCCAGCACGGGTGATCCGGGCGGCACCCCTGGTGGCGGTGGCGGCGGTGGCGGTGAGCCGCAGGACGCGAGCGTCCTGGTCAGCCATACGCCGGAGGCGGGCGACCCGTCCTCGGCGAGCGTGACGATCGGCGGCGCCTGCGCCGGAACGATCTACCGCACCGGTCTGCTGGCGTCCTAGAGCCCGCCGCCCTCCCTCCAAAGCCCGCCGATGGCTCTCCGGAGCCGCGGAGCAGCGGCCTCCCGGGGCCTCGAGCCCGGGAGGCCCCCGGGGCGGGCGGGGGCGGGCGGGCGGGCGGGCGGGGGGGGGGGGCGCGGGGGGGGTG
>NZ_JBHYVB010000001.1:157077-165126 GCF_042750115.1 Streptomyces sp. NPDC059455 | reverse complement strand
TCGCTGTGAGCGAAGCCGGGCGAGGCATCGTCGTTTCGCCGTGGCCGCGGGCGCCGCGCGGGGGGGCGCGGCGGGCGGGCCCCCCCGCTGCGGTCCGGGCGCGCCCTGCGGGCATCCTGGGGCCGCGGCACGGGGCTCTGTGGGGCGGCCCCGCCGCCGGGGCCGGGACGCGAAGCCCGTACCGTGGGGGTGTGTATCGGTTTCTGCTGACGCCCCGCTGGTGGGTGATCAACGTGTTCACCCTGCTGGCGATCCCGGTCTGTCTCTTCATGGGCAGCTGGCAGCTCAGCCGCTTCGAGACGCGTGTCAACACGCACAACCAGCAGCAGGACGAGGCCTCCGCCGCGCGGAAGGCCGCGGCCCGGCCGCTGGGCGATCTGCTGCCGGTCACCGCGAAGACCTCCGGGGAGCGGGCCACCGCCACCGGACGATACGACACCGCACATCAACTCCTCGTGCCCGACCGGCGGCTGGACGGCCGCGACGGCTTCTATGTGCTGACTCTGCTGCGCGTGGATGAGGGCAAGGACGGGGCCAAGGGCGGGGGCAGGAGTGAGGGCGAGGACGCGGCCGAGGACGGCGCCAAGGCGCTGCCCGTCGTCCGCGGCTGGCTCCCCGGCGACGCCGACGATCCGGCGGTCACCGCCAAGGTGCCCGCACCCCCCTCCGGCGAGGTGACCGTCACCGGTGCGCTGCAGGCGTCCGAGCACCAGGGCGGCGACGGGGTGAGCACGAGCGGCGGCCTCCCCCGCGGTCAGCTGGGCATGATCAGCGCTGCCTCTCTGGTCAATCTGGTGCCGTACCAGGTGTACGACGCCTGGGTCACCTCCGCCGAGGCTCCCGGGGCCCTGAAGCCGGTGCCCCCCACGGCGGCGGAGGGCACCGGGCTCGACATCAAGGCGTTCCAGAACCTGGGCTACACGGGTGAGTGGTTCGTCTTCGCGGGCTTCGTGGTCTTCATGTGGTTCCGGCTGTTCCGCCGCGAGGCCGAGACGGCCCGCGATCTGGCCCTCGGCATCACGCCGCCCGAGCCGACGGCTCCGACGGTTCCGACGGCGCCGGGTGCGGACCCGACCCCAGATGACGCCGAGCGAACTCGATCTCCAAGCGCAACTGCTTGATCCGCTCCTCGACGACCAGCGAGCCGTGCCCCGCGTCATAGCGGTAGACCTCATGCGGGGTGCCGCGCCGCTCGAGCCGCTCCACATAGTTGTCGATCTGCCGTATGGGGCAGCGCGGGTCGTTCACCCCGGCCGAGATGTAGACCGGCGCCCGCACTTCCTCCACATAGGTCAGCGGGGATGACGCCTCGAACCGCTCCGGCACCTCCTCCGGGGTGCCGCCCAGCAGGGTGCGGTCCATCGCCTTCAGGGCCTCCATCTCGTCGTGGTAGGCCGTCACATAGTCCGCGACCGGGACCGCGGCCAGCCCCAGCGCCCAGGAAGCCGGCTGGGTCCCGAGCCCCAGCAGCGTCAGATAGCCGCCCCAGGAGCCGCCGGCCAGCACCAGCCGCCCGGGGTCGGCGAGCCCGGAGGCCACCGCCCACTCCCGCACGGCCGCGATGTCCTCCAGCTCGATCAGCCCGACCCGGTGCTTGAGCGCGTCCGTCCACGCCCGCCCATAGCCGGTGGAGCCGCGGTAGTTGACCCGCACGACGGCGAAGCCGTGGTCCACCCAGGCCGCGGGGCCCGCCGCGAAGGCGTCGCTGTCGTGCCAGGTCGGCCCGCCGTGGATGTCGAAGACCGTGGGGAAGGGGCCCTCGCCCGCGGGCTTCTGCACCAGCGCGTGCACCCGCCCGCCGGGGCCGTCCACCCAGACGTCGCTGACCGGCACCGACTCGGGGGCGGTGAATCCGGGCGGGTCCAGCACCGACCGCCCGCTCGTCGACCGCACCTGGGGCGGCTTCTCGGCCGACGACCACAGGAACTCCACCGTGCCGTCCGGCCGCGCCGTGGCGCCCGAGATCGTGCCCGCCGGGGTCGCCAGGCGGGTCAGCTCACCGGCGGCGAGGTCGTACCGCCAGAGCTCGCTGCGGGCCTGATGGCTGTGCTCGACCAGCAGCGCCGATCCGTCCGGGAACCAGTCGGCCCCGACGTCACCGGGCAGGTCGATCGCCAGCGCCGTCTCCACACCGGTCGTCGGATCCCACACCATGGGCTCCCACCGGCCGCGCCGCTGATGCCCGACCAGCAGCCGGGTGTCGCCCTCGACGGGCGCGAAGCCCATCACGGACAGGCCCAGCTCCTCGGTGCCGCCCTTGGTGTCGTCCAGCTCCGCGACGGCCGTCCCGTCCGGCCGCAGGACCCGGATCGCCGAGTGCATCGCGTCGCCGTGCTCGGTGTGCTCGATCGCGATCAGCGTCCCGTCATGGGAGAGATCGCCCACTCCGGCGGACTCGCGGTGCCGGTAGATCTCCTCGGACTCGCCGCCCGGCCGCATCACATGGATGGTCGAGCCGTCCTCGTCGGTGGACCGCCCGACGACCGCCGTGCCGTCGCGGCCCAGCGCGAGGCCCGCGGGGTAGGAGGGCTCCAGGCCCGGGGTCGCGGGCTCGTCGGCCGGGCGCTTGTCACCCTCGTCACCCTCGCCGCCGCTGAACGGCTGGCGCAGCCACACCCCGAACTCATCGCCGTCGGTGTCCGAGAACCACCAGATCCACCGGCCGTCCGGCGACAGCACCCCGTCGGTCGTCCCGTTCGGCCGGTCCGTGACCTGCCGCTGGGCACCGGTGGCCCGGTCCCATGCGTACAGCTCGTACGTACCCGTGGCGTTCGAGACGAACAGCGAGTGGTCCGGGGCGTCTTCCGCCCAGTCGGGCAGCCCCACTCGCGGCGCCCGGAAGCGCTTTTCCCAGTCCGGCATGGACTCCGTGCTCTCAGTCATGCCCACCATTCTGCGCCGCACCCCGACATGCGCGCTGGCGTCGTCCCGCGCCTGTGGATAACGTTCCCGGCGGGATGGATGGCAGGCCGCACACCGAGGGGGAGCTGATGGCCGACATAGGCGCGACGGTGGAGACGTACTGGGCAACGGCCCAGGCCAGGGACTGGCGGGCGTTCGGTGCCACTCTCGCCGACGACGTCCGCTACGAGCTGCCGCAGACCCGCGAGCGGGTGCTCGGCCGGGACGGTGTGGTCCGCTTCAACGCGGAGCACGTGGGCGAGTGGAGCCTGGAGGTCGAGCGCGTCATCACCGACGGCGATCAGGCGGTCTCCTGGGTGAGTTTCAGCGTGGACGAGGAGGAGACGCAGGCGATCAGTTTCTTCACCGCCTCGGCGGACGGCCGGATCCAGACCATCACCGACTTCTGGCCGGCGTCGTACGAGCCCCCGCGTGAGCGCGAGCACTTGGTCGAGCGCTTCTGAATACCCTCCCGCTACCCGCCGATACCCGATACCCGATACCCCTCCCGGTACCCGATACCCTCCCACCCCTCCGGCCCCCCGCCCCTCCTGTCCCTCCCGTTCGCCCCGTCCCCTCCCCGGGCTCGGCTACTTCAGCAGCACCGGCAGCTCCTCCACGCCGTAGACGATGGAGAGCTTGCGGAACGAGAGCTTCTCCGCCGGTACCGCGAGCCGCATCTCCGGGAACCGCCGTACGAGCGCGGGGTAGGCGGCCCGGAGTTCCATCTTGGCCAGCTCGGCGCCGATGCAGCGGTGGATGCCGTAGCCGAAGGCCAGGTGAGAGGGGGCCTGCCGGTGCGGATCGACCCGCTCCATGTCCGGGCCCAGCTTCTCGTCCCGGTTGGCCCCGCTCAGTGAGCACAGCACCAGATCACCGGCGGATATCCGGGTGCCCGCGATCTCCATGTCCTCGCGGGCGAACCGCGGGAAGGCCACCTGCACCACGGTGAGATAGCGCAGCAGCTCCTCCACGAACGGGTCCACGACATCGTCCTGGTCACGTATCGCGGCGAAGTGCTCGGGAGCCTGGAGCAGCACCAGCGTGCCGAGCGCCAGCATGCTCGCGGTCGTCTCCAGGCCGCCGGTCAGCACCCCGTCGGCGAGCCCGGCCAGCTCATGGTCGTCGAGCTCGTCGCCGTGCTCCTTCACCAGCATGCCGAGCAGCCCGTCGCCGGGCGTCTCGCGCTGCTTCCGCACGATCCCGTGCAGATAGGAGAGCGAGTCCGACATCGCGCCGAGGGAGGCGTTCGCCCCGTCGAAGAGGTCGAACCGCGCCGTGCTGTGGCGCTGGAAGTCATCGCGGTCCTCGTACGGCACACCGAGCAGTTCGCAGATGACCAGCGCGGGAATGGGAAGCGCGAACGCCTGTACGAGATCCACCGGGCCCTCGGCCGCGGCCATCTCGTCGAGGCGCTCCTCCACGATGGAGTGGATGCGCGGGGTGAGCCTGCTGAGCCGCCGCATGGTGAATTCGGGCGTCAGCAGGCGTCGCAGTCTCGTATGCGTCGGTGGATCGCTGAAGCCGAGACCTCCCGGATTCTGCTGCGGGGCGACGCCGATGTTCCGTTCCGCGAGGTTGGTGAAATCGGAGCTGAAGCCCTTCGCCTTTCCGAGCACCGCCTTGGTCTCGTCATATCCGGTGACAAGCCAGGCATTGATGCCGAAAGGCAGCCATATCTTGCTGATGGGTTCCTTTGCCCTGGTTCGGGACAGATCGGCGATCGGGTCGAGGCCGTCGCGCCTCATCGGTGCCAGTGTGGCGTCCGGGAGGAACGACATCTTGGACAAGTCGAAGCCGTTCTTCTGAATTCTCGAAAAGTACTTGCGGCCCAGCCAGGCGACGATGTTTGAGCGGAGATTCGACATGGCGCAATACTGCCCTGCCGTGCCCGGGTGGCCGTGCTCCGATGCCGGACGCGCCCCGGTGTGATGCGCCACAACAGCGTATGCGCCGCCCCCGCGCGGGCACTCCGGGGGCACACCGGTGGGCGCACGCGCGGGCACTCCGGAGGGCGCGCGGGTGGGCATCAACGCGCCGGTGGGCGCCAAGGTGGCGCGGGCCGCGAAATCGGAGGAAAGTGTAGATATCGGGCATGAAGCCCGAGCGGTGACGGCTGCCTGTGGGACGTCTGTGGCGCCCCAGGGATATGAGTGAGGTGAGCGGCCTTGCGGGAGAGGTTCCGTGCTGTCCAGGGCGCGCCCTGCTGGGTGAGTCTGATGGCAGCGGATCTGGACCGCGCGCACCACTTCTACGGAGAGCTCTTCGGCTGGGGCTTCCGCCCCACCCGGCAGGGGCACGGCCGTTACACCATCGCGTACACCGAGGGCGGCGTACCGACCGTCGGCATCGGCGCCTCGTCCCCGTCGGCGGGGGTGAGCCTGCCGGTCATCTGGACCACGTACTTCGCGGCGGACAGCGCGGACGAGGTGGCCTCGCGCGTCCAGGAGCGCGGCGGCACGGTCGCGGTCGGGCCTCTTGAGTTCGGCAGCGGCAGGGTGGCCTGGGCGGCCGACCCGGACGGGGCCAACTTCGGCATCTGGGAGGGCGATCTGACCTCCGCCTGGTGGGGCGAGCGGAGACCGGGCGCGCCCGTATGGCTGGAGCTGCGCACCCGTGACGCCTTCGAGGCGGCGCTCTTCTACGGGCAGGTCTTCGGCTGGGACACCCAGGGGCGGGAGCGCTGCGACGTCCGCTTCGAACACGACCGGGTGGTCCTCCATATCGACGGTAAGGCCGTCGCGGGGCTGCGCGGCGGCGCCATCGAGTCCGCCCCGGACCCGAACGTCCGGCCCCGCTGGCGGGTCTACTTCTGTGTGAAGGACGTCGACGAGGTCGCCGAACACGCCGCGGAGCTCGGCGGCGGCGTCATTTCCCTGCCGGCCGACACTCCCTATGGGCGCATCGCGGCGCTGCGCGACCCGGAGGGCGGGATCTTCAGCGTGGCGGCCGTGCGGAAAGGGTCCGCGGACGGGGATCCCGGCGGTTGTAGCTGAGGGGGAGGGGGGCTGGGGCCGGCCCTCGACGGCTGTAGGCGTCGGCGCCTACGATCGGAAGTACGGCATCGCGTGTCGGTCACCGGCTGGGTGAGGCATGGAGGTGTCCGTGAGATTGCCTTACGGAGGCATTCCACAGTGTCTGTCGAGTTGAATCATACGATCGTCCATTCTCTGGACAACCACGAATCCGCGGAATTCCTGGCGAATATCCTCGGCCTCGAGGTGGGAGAGGAATGGGGTCCGTTCGTTCCGGTGGAGACCAGTAATGGTGTCACCCTGGACTTCGCCACCATTCCCGGCGAGTCGATCGTCATGCAGCATTACGCGTTCCTCATCTCGGACGAGGAGTTCGACGCGGCCTTCGGGCGGATCCGGGAGCAGGGGGTCACGTACTACGCCGATCCCCATCTGAAGCAGCCGGGCGAGATCAACCACCATTACGGCGGGCGCGGGCTGTACTTCATGGACCCGGCCGGTCATGGCATGGAGATCATCACTCGGCCGTACGGCAACGAGGAGTAGTCCGGGGAGACCCTGAGGCTCTGGACTACGGGTGGACCGGGGCGTCGTATGCCCCGGTCCACCGGCTCAGTCTTCCTCCGCCCGTTCTTCTTGCTCGCGGTCCCGGCGCTCCCGCCACGCCCTTACGGCCTCGTCGATGTCGAAGGGCGCGAGATTGAGCGGCGGGCCGGGCGGGGGTCGCCGGATCGCCTCACGGATCTTGTCATTGACCTCCGAGAGGATCTCCCGCACCGTCCGCTCCGACGGCGCCTTCTCCACAGCGGCGAGCGCGTCCTCCGCCTCTTTGCGCAGTACGAGTGTCGGCGGCAGAAACGACAGATTCTCGCGGGCCATCTTCTCCTTGACCCACCACAGATCGTCATAGGGTCTGTCGAGATTGGGGAGGGGTTTTCCCTTCCCCCGGAGATTGGCGAACGCGCCGCGTTCCTCCGCCTCACGGATCTGTCGGTCGGCCCACGTTTCGAAACTGATGCCCGGTGGCTTTCGCTCGGTCACCCTCAGATTCTCCCTCGGGCGGCGCGAAACGCGCCACAGGCCGTATGGGACCGGGAGGTCAGAGGTGGGAGGCGAGCACCGGCAGCAGATCCTGGAACGTCCGCCCGCTGGCGGGCGCACCGATCGCCGACATCTGCCAGCCCCCGCCCGCTCCGCCCATCCCACCCGCGCGGTGCACCTTGGCCATGATCTGGGCCGTGTACGGGCCGCCGCCGCTCAGGGTGTAGCGGGCCAGCTCCTGGCCGTTGGTCTCGTCGACCAGACGGCAGAAGGCGTTCTGCACCTCGGCGAAGGTCTGTCCGGAGAAGGAGTTCACCGTGAACAGGATCTGATCGAAGAAGGGCCCTCAGCCAGGCGTCACGGGCCGTGGCGACGGCCGCGTCATCCCGGCGCCTGAGGTGGGACGGGTGTGTGGGTGGATGCCGGTGAAGACGCGGATGCCCATGAGGACGCGGGCGCGGGCGCTGGTCGGGGGCCGGGGTTCGGTGGCGTACGGCGGTGATGAGCAGGCAGGCCACCCCCACCACCAGAGTCAACGCCGCGATCGTCGCGCTGGTCAGCCCGGCGGTCAACAGTGCGTCGGCCAGCTCACGTTGGGAGTCGAGGAGCCCCAGCAGCCCGCCGAGGAGCAGAAAGGCCGCGGCCGAGGCGCCGGCCAGGGCAGGGGTGAGGACGGCGAGCACCGGCAGCAGTCCACGGACGCCTGCCGAGGGGGTGGGTGAGCCGGATAGGGCAGATGCGGCGGGCGCGGTGGACGCGGTGGACGCGGAGTACGCGGTGGACACGGTGTACGAGGTCGTCGCCGCGGCGGCGCGTTGCCTGAGGTACGCGGCGTATTCGGGCGCGGCGGCCGTCGCGATCAGCTCGCTCGCCACGAGCGCCTGGGCGCGCAGCCGTTGGATGTCCGCGTCCCCGGTGGCCCCGTTGCGCCGCAGGGCCTCACGGATCTCCGCCGTACACAGCGCCTGGTGCAGCGCCCGCTCGAAGTCGGGCCTGTCCTCGGCCTGTAAGCCGGGTGGGGCGGTCATGTCCGCGCTTCCTCGATGAGTAGGAATGAACCGGCCGCCGGGCCCGCCCCAGGGGAAAGGCCAGCGGCCCGCCGGCCCCGGGGGGGGGGGCGCGGGGGGCGGGG